>JAGHCL010000055.1 GCA_021160485.1 Candidatus Desulfofervidaceae bacterium | reverse complement strand
GATTAAGGGCTCTTATCTCTTCGTCATTAACAAAACTGATACTGAGCTCAGCTTTTGACAATCCCAAGGTGTCTAAAAGGCGTTTTATCTTCTTCTGAAGCTTCTCTATTTTGAGAAGACTTGTCGGAGGTAGATCTATCCACACGGCCATTGCTTTTGTTATCTCCTTTTCTAGGCAATTCAGGATATTCAATCCTAGGGTGAAAGATACCTGTAAGTACCTTACTGAACATTTCGGCAATTTTATGCATATCTTTTAAAGTAAGCTCACATTCGTCTAACTGGCCATCTAAAAAGATATCAGAAATCACCTTCTGAACAGTATTTTGAATCCGAGCAGGGGAAGGATCAACTAGAGACCTACTAGCCGCTTCCACTGCATCAGCCAGCATGACTAGACCTGCTTCCTTAGTTTGAGGTTTAGGTCCTGGGTATCTAAAATCTTCTTCTTTTACATTTGGATCATTTTCTTTCGCCTTGTGATAAAAATAAGCTACTAATCTTGTGCCATGGTGCTGCCTGATAATATCAATAATCCTATTCCCCAAACGATATTGTTTCGCCAACTCAACACCATCTTTCACGTGAGAAATAATAATTAACGCACTCATAGACGGATTCAATCTGTCATGTCTGTTTTCAGTGCCAATTTGATTTTCAATAAAATAAAGAGGTTTTTTAATCTTACCAATATCATGATAGTAAGCTGCTACCTTGGCTAAAAGGGGATTAGCTCCAATCTCTTCTGCGGCTGCTTCTACAAGCTGACTTACAATCACACTATGATGGTATGTCCCAGGTGCTTTTACCATCAGTTCTTTCAAAATCGGTTGATCCAAGTTGGCTAGTTCCAGGAGACGGATGTCACTAGTATAACCAAAGATGATTTCTACAATAGGAGTCAAACCTAAAACAATAATACTACTCCCCAGTCCTCCTAGGATAGCTAGACCTAGATTTATGACGTTTTGACCCAAACCATTGGTAGGTTCTATGGGTATAATACACAAGGCCAAGGCACATTGAATTAGTCCCAACTCTAGACCTACTTTTATCAGTTTACTTCGGTGTCGACAGGATTTTAGCTCTAAAGCTGTCCACAATCCCCCCACTAAAAAGTAAATAAAAAAAGCGGGAGACTTTACCATAAAACCAGCCAGTGCTGCCATTAACACTCCAGTAAGCAAACTTATGGGAAAGTCCGTAAAAAGCGCAATTAACATCGTTGTAGAAGCAACAGGTAAAGGATAAACAAAGGCATGGTTAGAAAAAAAAGAAAAGCTTTGTAAAAACAGATTGCCTATCTCCAGTCCTAAGCGGGTTAAAATAAAAAAGAAAAGAATATTACTTATCCAGAATGAAAAATCAGATTTACTCTCTAAAAAATTTGGTCTCAACCACTGGCAAACAAGTTTATTTGCCCAAAGGAGGATAAATATAAAACCACTCACTCCGGCAAACAAAAACAGATATTGCTTATACGAAGTTGTTTCTTCCTGTGCTTCCAGCTTCAAAAGTTGAGTTTTATTTATTCGCTCTCCTTCCCTAACAATCATTTCTCCTTTTTTAACCTGGTAAAATACAGGTTTTACCTCTTCTGCTGCCTTTGCTCTCCTGAGCTGGGTTTCTTTGACATCATAAATAATATTGGGTCGGAGGAGTCCTTCGGCCATTTTAATAATTACCTTGGCGGTCTCTCTTTTCACCTTTCCATAGAGACTGTACCTTTGCCCTCTTATTTCCCGTTTTGCTTCTTCAAGGCTTAAGAATTTCTCTGGGTTAAAAACTCTCTGTTCACGATGGGGATTTCTAAACACAAGGGTAATTCCATACCGAAATGTCGGAAAAGTTGATTTATCTTGAACGATACCACGGATAAAAATAGGTTCTAACAATTGATAAAGTAATTCTTCTACCTGGGGAGAAAACTCTTCATTTTTTAAGACCTGGAATTCCTTTGCCGTTAATTTAATACCCAATAGCGATTCAAATTGTTGTTGCATTTCTTTATCTGAGAGAATTTCAACAGAAGGTGCTTGTTTTTCTACCGTCTGCACTGCACTGGCAGCCAGTTTTTTTAATTTGTTTTCTTCCATAAATTTGCACATCTGAGCGAAGGCATTCTTAATGCGGTTTTTGATATCAAGCCACACCTGTTCTTCAAAGTTATACACAGGAGCCACTTTTTCTCTTGCTTCCTGGCGGTAACTCTCAGTAGTAGCTACATCTTCTACCAGAAAATCCCGTTTGGCCTTAATGTCACTTTCAGCAATATCGCCCAGTTGATAGTGTTTGGGAGAAATAACAAGATTAGGGTAGAAAACAAGCGCAATAAACAAACTTGAAAAAAGAATTACCACTAAATGAAAAGTGGTCGTATGTTCTGTCCAACCCCAGAGGAAACCCAGTTTATGGAAAAATGTCTTTATAGAAAAATTAGGTTTCTTGCGATTCTGTTTTGACATGGCGTTTTGTCGTTTTCCTCTCCTCTAACTTTTCATAGGCACGAATAATCTCTTTCACCAATCTATGCCTGATTACATCCGTTTTGTCAAAGTAAATAAATTTAATTCCTTTAATCCCATCTAGAATTTCTTTGGCTTCAATCAAACCAGAAGATGTCCCTGTCGGCAGGTCTATTTGCGTGATATCGCCTGTAACTACTGCTTTAGCATTATAACCCAACCGGGTTAAAAACATCTTCATCTGTTCAGAAGTTGTATTTTGAGCTTCATCCAAAATCACGAAGGCATCATTTAAAGTCCGCCCTCGCATGAAAGCAAGAGGAGCTACCTCAATTACACCCTTCTGGAGGAGTTTGGCCGCTCGGTCAAAATCCATCATATCATGAAGGGCATCATATAAGGGACGTAAGTAAGGATTAACCTTTTCATACAAATCCCCAGGAAGGAACCCCAATTTCTCACCTGCCTCTACCGCTGGTCGAGTAAGAATAATCCGCATTACTTCACCTCGCATGAGTGCAGAAATGGCCATCGCCATGGCCAGATAAGTTTTCCCTGTTCCTGCAGGCCCAATACCAAAAACAATGTCGTGATGTCTAATGGCCTCAATATATTCCTTCTGTGACTTTGTTTTTGGGGTAATAATTCTCTTTTTAGAAACAATATAAACTGTATCCAAAAATATACTTTCTAATTTAACATTGGCGTCACTTTGCAGTAATCTCACTGCATATTCTATATCACTTGGATAAATAGGATAACCGTGACGTAACAATTCATAAAGTTGCCCTAGAAGATTATCTGCCAGCTCTACATCCAGTTTTTCCCCTTCTATCATTAAGCGATTTCCCCGGACATTTAACTTCACACCAACACTTCTTTCAATGAGCTGTAAATTAAAATTACGTTCACCAAAAAGGCCACGCATAAGCTCAATGTCTTCAAAGACCCGAGTAGCTGTATATTTGCTTTTTGCCGGTAATACCAAAGTCCTTTAGACCTCCTTTATAGAAAATTAAAGGGGCTCTTTGCCCAAAGAACCCCTTTAAACTACTATATAACACACTAGAATAAAAAACGCAATTATTTGGGGCATGTATACAATCCAGCAAGGAAAATAACTATTCTGTTTGTCTTTAAACCTTCCCTTACCTAATGCTGCTATTATATTGTAAATATGGTAATCCTTATCCACAAGGATGTGGGAGAATAAAAATATTCTTATTTGGAGAAAAAGAAGATGGGCATGATGGACAAAATAATGGAATTTATGATGGAAAAAATGAGTAAAGAGGAAAAAGAAGAAATAATTGGCAGGATGATAGACCAATTTTTTGCCGATATGACAGTAGAGGATAAGGGAAAAATGATGGCGAAGGTGATGTCCAAAATGATGGAAGGTATTAATATGACGGAAATAATCTCCAAGATAATGAGCACGATGGCTGAAAGCAGCATAACATCTAAAATGGTGGAAAATGATCAGAAAGTGAAAATACCAATAATGCTTCAAATGATGATGGAAATAATGCCTCAGTGTTTAAAAACGTTCCTCCCTCAAATATCCCAAAATAAGCGAATTGATTTCATACTTAAAATGATTACTATCCTGGTGGAACAGGGTTGTATTGGAATGTCAGAAGAAGAAAAAAGAGATTTTGTGGTAAAGGTAGTTGAAAAAATAAAAGCGCTGTGAAAACGTCTCAGGTTTAAATTGTCAAATTTCAAAACTACCTAATAAATCTTTCCGGCTGCCAACGATATTCCTCTTGCCATTTTATTTATTTCAAGATTTAATAAAGCAATGCCAATTCTAAAGACAATGACTATTAACTTACGTTACGATAATCCTGCAGATGGCTCCAACCAGTGGTCTTTACGCAAACAAGCAGTAGCCGCCTTGATTACAGAGTTAACCCCGGATATCTTTGGCACTCAAGAGGGTTGGGAAGACCAAATAAAAGAATTACAAGAGTTACTTCCAGCTTACCGCTATTATGTCACTCCTCCAGAATGGAATAGAAAACGTATGTTTCCCTGCGTTTGGGTCAGGAAAGAAATGGAAGTTAAAGAACATAGAACTTTTTGGCTTTCCCCTACCCCATCTATTCCCTTTAGCAAAGCATGGAATAGTGCCTTTCCTCGTTCTGCCACTTATGTCATCGGCCAAAGAAATAAATCCTCTTTCATCTTTATAAGCACTCATTTAGATAATATTTCAGCCGAAGCCAGACTACATCAGGCAGCAGTATTATGCCAACAGGTGGAACAGATTAACACAGCATCTTATCCTGTAATATTAGTAGGTGACTTTAACACTTCACCTCAAAGCAATGTCCATAAGCTTTTGACTTCTAAATCCAACCTGGCCAATATAAAAGGCAATTTTATTGATGTATGGGAATATCTCAAAAAGACCGAAGAATCCACTTTTCATAGTTTTACAGGTCAGGGAATGCGGGGAAGAATCGACTGGATATTGGTCTCTCCAAATGTAAAAATAAAACAAGCAATAATTATAAAACAGACCTTCATGGGACGGTATCCTTCTGATCACTTTCCGGTTATGGCTGAACTAGAGATATAAAAGTTATTGTGATTGCTTCAAGGTACAAATGCGGAGACAGTTTAACGTTAACACGTTTGCATGTTAGAACGTTTAAACGTACTGAGGCATTAATATCTAAAATATTATTGACTTTTCTCCTCATCCTTTATAAACTCAGCCTTAAATTTAACAGCATAGGAATTTGCATTTTGGACGTAGCTCATCAAGATTGTATATACCACGAAGAACACAAAGAGCAGGAAGAAAAGACGAAATTTTATGATTTGTTAAATTATTGAGCTTGTGCTATGAAACTTCATAGTTTCTATGCCCTTCGTGGTCAAAGATAACTTAATAAAAGGAGGTCTATTTTGAAATCAGGTAAGAGACGCCTCTTTTTAGGAATTGTGCTTGTTTTACTCTTGGGTGCGGCTGTAATTCTAAGCAATTTTTTGGAAACTTCTCCTCCCCAAATTATTTTTTCTCCCAAGCCAGATGGGTATCTTCCTGCTAGTAAGAAGTTTACGCTTACCTTCCAAGAAAAAGGGCGGGGTTTAAAAGAGGTAGAAGTATTTATTGAACAGGATAACTTAAAACATACTATCTTTAAAAAGGTCTTTCCCAGAACGAAGGACCAAGAGCCTTTACATTTCCAGACAATAAATATTACGGTAACGCCGAAAAAGCTGGGCGTACATGATGGACCAGCCGTCCTAGTTGTTTATGCCAGAGATTACTCTTTCTGGCATTGGGGTAAAGGCAACACCGCAGAGGTAAGATACAATGTTGTCGTTGACTGCACCCCACCTACAATAGAAGTCCTCACACGGAGCCATAACATCAGCCGAGGAGGAAGTGTACTTGTTATCTATCGGTCTCCTGAAATGTTATTAAAACACGGGGTTAAGGCTGGTGACTATTTTTTCCACGGTTATAACTGGAAGGGTGTATATTTGTGTTTATTTGCCTATCCTTATGAAATTTCCTCTGAAATACTCTACCGGATTGTGTGCTTAGATAAAGCTGGCAATAAAGGAGAAGGTGGATTTTATTATCACATCATTCCACGGAAATTTAAATATGACAAATTAATCATTTCTGACAACTTCTTGCGGGCTAAAATGCCTGAATTCTGGAACATTTATCCTGAACTTCAAGGAAAATATCTCGAAACTTTTATTAAAGTCAATGCAGAGTTAAGAGCAAAATCAAATAAAGAAATTCAAAAAATATGTCAGGTTTCTAATCCCACCCCTTTGTGGGAAGGCAGTTTTATCAGAATGAAGGGAGTCACTAGGGCTACCTTTGGCGATAGACGAAGCTATTATTATCATGGAAGAAAAATAAGTAAGTCCATCCATGCTGGGGTAGACATTGCTTCCATTGCTCACGCTCCTATCCCGGCAGCAAATAACGGGATTGTTGTGTACAGAGGCTATCTCGGCATCTACGGAAATGCGGTCATCATAGACCATGGTTTAGGCCTATTCAGCCTCTATGGCCACCTAAGTAGTTTTCAGGTAAAAGAAGGACAGCAAGTCAAAAAAGGCGATATTATCGGCTATACCGGAGCCACTGGACTAGCTGGAGGAGATCATCTTCATTTCAGTATGCTTGTGCAGGGGGTATTTGTCAATCCAGTGGAATGGTGGGATCCGCACTGGTTAAAAAATAATATTACGGCCAAACTTCGCCAGGTAGGATTAATTAAGTAATGCTTACTGATACCCACTGCCATCTGGATATGCTTAAAGATATAGAAGGAAGCCTAGCAAGGGCTGAGGCACATGGTGTAACCCGAATTGTCACCATTGGTATAGACCTACCCAGTAGCAGAAAAGCAGTGAAGTTAGCAGAGCAATACGATTTTGTCTGGGCAACAGTGGGTATACATCCACATGAAGCCAAAACACTGGATGATTCCACTTACACTGAATTAGAAGAACTAGGAAAGCATCCCCGAGTAGTAGCCATTGGGGAAATTGGTTTAGATTTTTATCGCGATTTTTCGCCAAAACAAATTCAATTTGCGGCTTTTAAAAGGCAAATTAATCTGGCTCAAAAAATAGGCAAACCCATTATAATTCACTGTCGTGAAGCTATTTCTGAAACATGGAAGGTGCTTGAGGAAACAAATGGGTTTACCTGCGGCGGTATCTGGCACTGTTTTCCTGGAGATACCATCTTGGCAAAACAATGTATAAAAGCAGGCTTTTATATTTCTATCCCAGGTATTGTAACCTTCCCCAAAGCGCAGCGCCTACAGGAAGTCACAAAAAACATTCCTCTAGGCTGGTTACTTCTAGAAACAGACGCCCCCTTTTTAGCCCCAGTGCCCAAACGGGGTAAACCCAACGAGCCTGCCTTTTTACGATATACTGCAGAAAAAGTGGCAGAATTAAAAAATATATCTTTAGAAGAAGTGGCATTAACCACGACTGAGAATGCAAAAAGGGTATTAGGGTTAGAAGAAGCATGAATGGATGAATGCGTGGATGTTAGTAAGATGAGGCAAAAGTAATGGATTTAAAAGCAAGACTGGCTGGATTGCTTTTAGAAAAGGCCTTTTGGTATGCTGAAGAGCCGGTTTTTAAACTTGCTTCTGGTCGCATGAGTCAATATTACTTTAATTGCAAACCTGTCACTATGAGTCCTGGGTGTCATGGGAAATGGGCATCAACTAATAACGCTACTTATAACGGCCAGACAAATACTGGTATACCTTTAAATTTTGACCATCAATATGAAACTATCTGGACGATTGAGGCAGATATAGGCTATACCTTCCATACTACTGTTGTTTGTCATCCAGTGTAAAAATAGTGATAGAATGTCTTTAGAATACAACTTTTATAATATTCTTTTGACTATTATCCACTCCAAAATTCATGCCAGGCATTCCACCACCGATGTAACCGTCTCTTCCAGGTTGGAATTTTAAGGTGTGTCAACCTTTCTACTTGCTCTTTTGTATATCCAAGTTGCTTATATTGCGGCTCCCATTGCAACTTGCCATTTGCATCCCATAATTTCACCAACACCGGGCGATAGAAAAACTCGCTTTTAGGCGAATGACACTCTTTGCAACTCCGATACCCCCGCGTCATTTCCCTGGGTACCACATCATGACTTAACTTAAAGGCTGAGGCATATGGGCTGCTTTCATAGCTTGTTTTGGGAAGTATTTTATAATGCGTGCCGTCGGTATAAACTAAGTTGTCCTCTACTAAAACAACCTCCCCTTTGTCCAAATCAACTCCTTTATCTTTTAAAAATGCCTTGACCGCCTTAATAATGGTTGTTCTTTCAGCAGGTGTGTTTATCTCTGGATACCCATCATTATTGTCATCTTTAATTTTATTAAGCTCTGGATATTTACCCTCTTTATAATGCTCCTGCCATATCTCCCAGAGTTTGTGCATGGAAATCTGCATGATGCCAGGCTTACCTGGTGTTTTCAAACCCAGCCAAATGGTATGAGTGCGGTTGATAGGATAGATCTTGTCCTTATATATACAAAGCTCTGGTTGCCAAAAATGGACTGGCTGGTCAGGTAAATAGGAAAGTAAGTCCTTGTAGTAATTGTAGTATTTTCCCTCCTCCCCGTAGTATGTCCACACACGTTTGGATTCAGGGATCCCGGTATTTTTATTAAAGACCGTGCTATCTTGAATTAACGCCGCCTGACAGGCCCGCTGCGGTATATGACAGACAGTGCAATCAAGCTTCGCAAAGCACTTGCCCAAGATAAGTTTGTGGCCCCACATATAGATGCGCTTTAATCCTTGAGCATGGCAGGTTTTGCAGGTTAAGGTATTATCCAAATCATTCCTCACCCAAACACCGGGGTCATCCCCTTTGGCAAATTGGTGCTCTTCCTTACCCCGAATCTTCGGATCTGGAGCTAGCATCCCTGCACGGTGACAGTCTATACAGTGCATACCTTTTTTAAGGTGGATATCATGCTGGGCACTCCAGGTAACTCCTCGCTTCTTCCAATCCGAAAACTTATGACAGCCTATACAAATCTTATCATCTACTTTACGGGTAAGGTTTAGGAAAACCTTACCTTTTGCATCAAACAGTCGTGGGTTGTATCGGACAATTGGCGTCTGACCACTCTTCACGGTGCCGATAACTTCTCCTAAGTGTGCCGCAGCCGTAGAGGCCCACTTGAAGTTCAGGTTCTGAATTTGGGCCCAGCGGATTTTAAAGTTATAGCCCTTTAAGTGGCACATAAGGCAATCGGCCTCTATTACCCCTGTTTTGTCCCATTTGCTCTGGTAATAATCACCATTGGTAGGATCAGCGGCCATTTCAGGATGTTCCTTTAAATAGACATCATAGCGGTGTCCCTGTCGGTCATGTTCCATGGTATTGCCGCCAGGATGGCAAACACCGCAATTAGCGGCAAAGCTAAAGGAAGTTAAGTCGTATTCCAGGGGTGAAGAAATTTTCAAAGGACTTAGCCAGTGAAAGTCAGGTGCCGTAGGGCACCATCTGCCCCCGTAGTTGCCATAGCTTAAAAGCCATGGATAGATATCCTTGTCTGCTGCCTTTACCTTTTCGCCCCAGCCTTGAGTAAAGTGATAGCCTTTAACAATCTTTTCATAGTCATGACAACCAGAAAGGCCACAAGTCTGTCTAGGGCTATAAGGAACGATGCTTTGAGGAGTAATAATATTACCGTTTTCGTCTCTTAAATAGATTTTCCTTGGACACTGCGAGCCACCTGTAATTATGATCACAGCAATAGCCACAACAACAAAAAGACCAAGCAGCGCATAGAGCAGGTATTTCATCATTTAACCTCCTTTAAAACTCATATACACCATCCAGCAAGCGATAAATACTAAGAGATAGCCAAAATATTTCTTATGTTTCTTTTTGTCAATCCTTACTCCTAATCTCGCCCCTACTTGGGCTCCGGAAAAGACGGCCACGCCTAGAGTTAGGGCCAGTTTTGGTTCAAAATGTCCAACCAAAGCGTGTCCTAAAAGTCCAGTCAAGGCTGTAATACCAATCATCAAACTGGAAGAACCCACGGCTACCTTCATCGGCACACCACCTAAAAGGACTAACGCAGGTAATTTAAAAAGACCACCACCCACCCCAAGCATACCAGCAATAAAACCAGCTAAAATCATGATAGGAATGATAATGAAAAGGTTAAGCCTGTATTCGTATTCACCTATATTGCGGTAGAGGCAAAACCAATGTCGTTTGCGGGAAAGAGGTTGTCTTTCCTGGATGGGCTTAATCATAAAATAGGCACCAACTAAAAGGATGCCTGCAAAGGCCAGCTTAGAAAACATGGGTGGGAAATGAGGAGAAAGATAACCACCTAAAAAGGCACCCAGATTGGTTGGGGGCTCTACAATTAAGGCTAACCACCAATCAATCATCTTTGCCTTATGGAAGACGAGCATAGCAGATAAGGTGGCGGCAATGATTAAGACCTGACTTGTAGCCGCTGCTTTATACAGAGGTAACCCAAAGGCAAGAAGCATAGGAACATAAATTGCACCTCCTCCCTGACCAAACATCATAAAAACTACAGAAACGACAAAGAATACGGCAAACAAAATGCTTATCTGCCCCCATCCCAGCATTTCTATCTCCTATCCCTTATACCTACTACAAGGAACACACAAAATCCTTCCTTTCTTTACCCGCGCCTTGCTGCCAAAGACTACCTCTCCACATTCCTCACAAAATTCGGGCGGGCCTTCTTGGGCATAAACATACTCATAATCATAGACATCACTAATGTTAAATACATCTTCCTCTGGTAGGTTTAACACCCGGTTTACCGCAGCCTCGGCAATCTCTGGCTCAATCATCTCTGGCGGAATGCCCTGCTGGCGTCGTTCCATAAAGGGAGATTTCAAGGCTTGTTTAATAAATTCAGGCTTGATGGCAATGCGCACCGCCTTACTCTCTACCACATCAATCAAGATAAAGGCCATTTTGTTGTAGTTGAGCTTTTCACAATTACCCTTGCCGTAGGTGCAACCCGTGGCCATCATCACTCCATCCAAGAAGCACTGCATGAGATGACCAGTGCCAGTCTCAGAAAGAAGCATTAGCTCTTTGCTTTTGGCCCGCTCTACCCCTAACTTTCTCCTCGCCAAAAGACCTGCGCGCAGGCCCAAAGGCATTGCCGGACACAAATGTCCGTGAAAATACAAACCATGCTTAAACATTTCCTTTAATTCTGGGTCTTGAATCTCAATAGCCATTTGGCAACCTCCTTTTATAGTCTAGTGATAATGCCTTCTTAACTTCTGATGCTTATTTACAATGGACTTATCCTCACAGCCTTTTACTTCAAACTCAAGGGTGGAATGATAAATGCCAAATTGTTTAGAAAGCACTTCTTTTATCAGCCTCTTAATCTCCTCTAGCCTGTCTAAATTCTCTTCCTTTATTTCCACATGACATTCAAAATACCTTTCGTATTCGTCTAAGGCCCATAGATGAAGATGGTGAATATCCTCTACTCCTTCCAATTCTTCTATGGCTTTAGCAATCTTTTTCAAATCATATTCACTTGGAACGCTTTGCATCAAAATAGGCAATATCTGTCTAGCCATTCCGACACTGGCATATATGAGATATGCTGCAATGATAAAGCAAAAGATAGTGTCAATTGCATAAAAATGAGTGAAATAAATGGTAACACCTGCCAAAATTACCCCTATAGAAGAAAAGGCATCGGCCAAAATGTGAAAAAAGGCCGCCTTGATGTTGAGGCTCTTTTGGGCATCTTTAAAAAGTAAAAGACCACTTAAAATATTTGCTATAAGTCCAATACAGGCAATAATCAACATTAATTTCGTATCAACCACTTGAGGATGGAAAAGTCTGCTTATTCCCTCTTTTAAAAGGAACAGGCTTATGCCAAAAAGCAAGCCCAGATTAAGTAACCCCGCCAAAATGCCCACTCGCCGATAGCCATAGGTGTAAACTGTATCCGGAGCACGCAAAGAGATCTTATAAGCGATTAGAGAAATAAAAATAGAAAAAGTGTCTGTTAGGTTATGCAGGGCATCAGCTAGAAGAGACAAACTACCGGTTAAAATTCCCCCAATAAACTCAGCAAGTGTAATTAAAAAATTGAAGGCTACACTGAGGTTAAGTCGCCTTATGGTATGGGTGTAATCTAGGGACATCTGAGATTGATCTCCTTTGCTTCTTTTAACAGAGAGGCCACCTCAGCATTCTCCTTTAAAGCCTCATCTATGATTTCTATCAGGTGATTTTTAAATTCATCTTTAGGATTCAGTTGATATATTACCCATTGTCCTTCCCTTCTGCTCTTTAAAAATTCTGCCTCTTCCAATATTCGCAAGTGATGTGAAATTGTAGGCTGAGACAGTCGCAATAGTGCCTGCAGCTCACAAACACACAATTCCTTTCTTACCAGGAGGAGTTTTACTATCTTCAACCGGTTTTCATCACCTAAGGCCTTAAATGCCTTTATCCATTTTTTTAAACCTTCACCCATGGGTTCCCTCACAATATTAATATTTTTGCATAATTATATATC
>JAGHCL010000127.1 GCA_021160485.1 Candidatus Desulfofervidaceae bacterium | reverse complement strand
TGCCTGTAATAGGCTCAAATTCTGGTGAAATTCCATATGTTATAGGAAATGCAGGGCTTGTTTTTAAAGAAAAAGATGTAGAAGACTTATTGAGAAAGTTAAAAATTTTGATTTTAAACGATGAGTTAAGAAATAAGTTAAAGGAAAAAGGAAGAGAAAAGGTTTTAAAAAATTATACTCAAACTATAGTTGCAAAGCAAACCAATAATTTTTATATGAAGGTTCTCAATCTATGAAAATTCTCATTGATGGCAGGGTTCTTACACATTCCCAAATTACTGGTGTTGAAAGATATACCAGAGAGGTAATAAAAGCTCTTAAAAAAGTAGCTCCTAAAAACTTTCAGATAGATACAATTGTACCATCATCTGATAACAAATACGTACATCATATATGGGAACACACAGTTTTGCCTCTCATAGCCAGAAATTATGACATTCTTTTTTGTCCGGCCAACATCGCTCCTGTTTGGAAATGTCCTAGAACAAAATTAGTTGTTACTGTTCACGACTTATCATTTATTTCTTTTCCTTATAGCTTTTCAAGAAAATTTCAATTGTATTATAAAGCCTTAATTCCATACGAATTGAAAACAGCAGATATTGTTATAACCGTATCTAATTATATAAAAAGTGAAATCATTAATAAGTTTAACATTCCTAGGAATAAAATTTTCGCCATACCCCTTGGGGTAAATATAGATTTCCTCCGTATTCCTCCAACTTCTAAAAAAGAAAATTATTTGCTTTTTTTGGGCAGCTTAAATCCTAGAAAAAACATTAAAGGTGTTATTGAAGCCTTTTCTAGACTTTTAAATAGGATTCCTCACCAGCTTTTGATAGTTGGAGGGCGTTTTGATATTTTTAAAAATGATAAAAAAATCTACAAATTGATAAAATCTATTCCGGCAGACAGAATAAAGCTAAAGGGACATTTAAGAGACAAAGAGATAATAGAGCTTTATCGCAAGGCAGGTTTATTTATTTTTCCATCTCTTTACGAAGGGTTTGGTCTCCCTCCTTTAGAGGCCATGGCCTGTGGGTGTCCGGTGGTGGTTTCCAATGCTGCTTCTTTGCCAGAAGTTTGTGGTGATGCGGCTTATTATGTTGATCCTTACGATGTTGACAGTATTGCTGAAGGTATTTACAAAGTGCTCACGGATGAGAACTTGAGACAGAGCTTAATTCAAAGGGGTTTAGAAAGGGCTAAGTTATTTAGCTGGGGAAAAACAGCTGAGCAAACTTTAGAAGTATTTGAGAAGGTATTAAATGAAAATTGCATTAGTACATGACTGGCTTGTAACTTTGGCCGGGGCGGAGAAGGTTTTAGAGGTTTTCTGTGAGGCCTGAAATAAGCATGTCGCGCCATACAGCCAACGCTGTACTAAAGCAAGCAGGGTTACCTAAACAGTTTTAAAAAATAATTCTAGAGACCTGACCGATTTAGATTATCGGTCAAAGCCGTTGACTCCCAATCAAAATATGTATATTATTTGCATAAACTTAATATGCATTTTGGGGACCTGGACATGAAGAGGACCACAATAGTGATCAATGAAGAGTTGTTGGAAGAAGCCATAAAAGTTACGGGGGCGCGATCAAAAAGGGAAGCTATTGAAAAGGGACTTCGCTTGCTGGTGCGTTGGCACAACAAAGAAGCCTTGCGTAAGGAATTAGGTACTTTTGAAATAGACTTGACCTTAGAGGAACTAGAAAGATTAAGAGATGCTCAGTAGGCTCTTTTTAGTAGATACCTCCGCCTGGATTTTTGCCCTCCGGAAAAAGTTTATTCCTTCCATTAAAGATCGGATAGACCAGTTATTAAAGGATTATGTTGTCGTGACTAATGGAATGATCAAGCTAGAACTATTGGGAGGAGTCAAAACAGAAAAAGAATTTAGGCGCTTGAAGTCTAGACTTAATGCTTTAGATGAAATTGAGGTTGATATTTCTGTATGGGAAATAGCCTATCAAACGGCATTTGAGCTGCGGCAGAAGGGAATTACCGTTCCATATACGGACATTTTAACAGCAGCTTCTGCCCTAAAAAGTAAAGCTATTCTTGTCCATGCTGATAAACATTTTGATTTAATGGCACGCTATATTGATTTGGAGGTGGAGAGTTTCGTCCAGGAAGTGAGACAATATAATTACTAAATGGTGTTAAGGCAAAATTTGTATGAAAATAGCTCTAATTCATGACTGGCTCGTAACTTTGGCCGGGGCGGAAAAAGTCTTAGAGGCAATTTACGAAATATATCCGGCTCCAATTTTCACTCTGGTAGCGGATAGGAAAAAGTTAAGAGGAAGCGTTTTTGCAAAGGCTGAAATATTTACGTCTTTTATTCAAAAACTCCCGAGGGCAAAAAATAAATACAGAGACTATTTGCCCTTTTTCCCTTTAGCCATAGAACAATTTGATTTATCGGATTACGATGTGATTATTTCCAGTAATACCTGCGTAGCTAAAGGGGTTTTGACAAAAGCTGACCAACTTCATATTTGTTATTGCCACACTCCCGTGAGGTACGCCTGGGATTTATATCATCAGTATTTAAAAGAAACTGGGTTAAATAAGGGTATAAAAGGAACAATTGCAAAACTTATTTTACATTACATAAGGATATGGGATTATTCAACTGCTAATAGGGTTGATTATTTTATAGCTAATTCAAAGTGGGTAGCAAGAAGAATTAGAAAGATTTATGGACGAGAAGCCACAGTTATATATCCGCCGGTAGATGTGGATGAATTTGAGTTGCAAACTGATAAAGAAGATTTCTATTTAACCACCTCCCGCATGGTGCCTTATAAAAAAATAGACCTTATTGTTGAGGCCTTTTCTAAAATGCCGGATAAAAAGCTCGTGGTAATTGGTGACGGTCCAGATTTTAAGAAAGTGAAATCAAAAGCGGGTAAAAATGTTGAACTCTTAGGTTATCAGCCGTTTGAAGTATTAAAAGATTATATGCAAAAGGCAAAGGCATTTATTTTTGCGGCTGAGGAAGATTTTGGCATCGCACCGGTAGAAGCACAGGCCTGTGGAACACCTGTGATAGCGTATGGAAAGGGAGGAGTGACAGAAACGGTAATTGATAGGAAAACAGGGGTATTTTTTAGAGAACAAACAGTTGAAAGTCTTATTAAAACCGTAAGCCAATTTGAGAAAATCCAAGATAAATTTGACCCAATAACCATCCGCCAAAACGCCAAAAGATTTTCTAAAGAAAGGTTTAAGAAAGAGTTTAAAGAATTTGTGGATAGGAAGATGGAAGAGTTTTTAAAATAGCTTATTGCGTTTGTGGGGTTTGTGGGGTTTAGTCGATCAGCCTTCATTAACTCATTTACCTACTCAACTACTCAACCACTTACCTGCTTAACTACTGCAATGGATAAATGGTTGGTAATTATAGTTCTGCAATAGAACTAATTTAAAGATAAAAAGTTCTGAAGTAGGTCTATTTTCTTGAAATTTGATAAATTTAGTGCTATGTTAAAACTATGTTAGAGAGTATTATTGAACAAATCGAGTTAACCTTAGAAAGGTTAAAAAACTTTCTACCCAAAGTCAAGCGTCCTTATTACAGGCAGATAAAAATTGACAACATAAGGGGAGCCCTTATTTATGGGTTAAGAGGGGTAGGGAAAACGACATTCTTGATAGATAAAATTTCTAATGTTAAGCAAAACTTCTTATATTTTAGCGCTGATAACCCTGTAATTTCAACGATTCCTTTATATGACTTGGTAAGTGCTATATTTAAAAAAGGCTATGACGGAGTTGTTATAGATGAAATTCACTATGCCAATAAATGGAGTACACATATCAAAGCCCTTTACGATGATTATCCTGCCAATCTTATTTGGATAAGCGATAGCAGTAATTTGATCCTAAAAAAATCTGTAGCCGATCTGTCAAGACGATTTGTTCAATTTCGTATCCCACTGATGTCGTTTAGGGAATATTTATACCTAACCCAAAATATAGAAGCAGAAACTTTTAATCCTTTTGAAGATAACAAGAGGAATATATTAACCACATTAAAGAATATAAATATTTTAAGGCTATTTAC
>JAGHCL010000168.1 GCA_021160485.1 Candidatus Desulfofervidaceae bacterium | reverse complement strand
TAGAGCTGGAGGCAACACTTCATCCATATTTTTTACGAAAATAAATTTAAGTTGTTTTTTGGTTGACTTTGGCACTTCTGCGAGGTCTTCTTTGTTTTTTGCTGGAAGAATAACATATCTCACCTTGGCCCGAGCCGCTGCTAACACCTTTTCCTTAATGCCACCTACTGGTAAAATTCTACCCCTTAAGGTAATCTCCCCTGTCATAGCAATCCCTTTATTCACGGGCTTATTGACAAGGGCAGAAATGAGAGCAGTAGCCATAGTAATCCCTGCTGAAGGACCGTCTTTAGGCACTGCACCTTCCGGCACATGGATATGGACATCAATCGTCTCATAAAAATCTTCAGCCAGACCAAATAATTGAGCCCGAGAACGCACATAGCTTAAAGCAGCCTTAGCTGATTCTTGCATAACTGTTCCCATTTGTCCAGTGAGCATTAAATTACCCTTTCCTTTGAGAATAGTTGCTTCAACCCTCAAAATCTCACCTCCATAGGGCGTCCAGGCCAGACCAGTAGCAACTCCCACTTCACTTTCTTCCACTTCCATCTCAGGCAGATATTTAGGCGGGCCCAAATAACGGCGCAAATTTCGGGGTGTGATTTTGAATGGCCCGTTTTCTCCCTCTGCCAGCTTTCGTGCCACTTTACGGCAAATAGCACCAATCTCCCTTTCCAAGTTTCTTACCCCGGCTTCTCTAGTATAATGACTTATAATCTTACTAATGGCTCTGGGGGCAATCTGAATATCATTTAAAGAAAGTCCATGTTCTTTAATCTGTCGGGGTAAAAGATATTTCATGGCAATATTGAGCTTTTCTTCCTCAGTATAGCCTGGAATTTCTATAATCTCCATCCTATCCTTTAAAGCAGAAGGAATGGGGTCTATAAGGTTGGCCGTAGTAATAAACATAACTTTAGATAAATCAAAGGGAACATTTAAATAATGGTCACTGAAATTAGCGTTTTGTTCTGGATCAAGGACTTCCAGTAAGGCAGAAGCAGGGTCACCTCTAAAATCAGCACCAATTTTATCTACTTCATCCAGCATAAATACTGGATTGTTTGAACCTGCCTGTTTTAACCCCTGGATGATTCTTCCGGGCAGGGCACCGATATAAGTGCGACGATGACCACGAATTTCTGCCTCATCTCTCATTCCACCCAGAGAGATGCGAACAAACTTTCTTCCTAGAGCCCTGGCGATGGATTTTCCTAATGAGGTTTTACCTACTCCTGGAGGTCCTACAAAACACAAGATAGGGCCTTTAGCCTTGGGATTTAATTTCCTCACGCTTAGATATTCCAGAATGCGCTCTTTCACCTTCTCTAAATCATAATGGTCTTCGTCCAAAACTCGTTTGGCTTCTTTGATATCCATTTTATCCCTGGTGCTCTTTCGCCATGGGAGTTCCACCAACCAGTCTAAATAAGTGCGAATTACATTTGCATCCGCCGAATCAGGATGCATCATTCCCAGGCGTTCTAATTGTTTTAAAGCTTCATCCTTTACGGTCTTAGGCATGCGAGCTCGCTCAATTCGTTCTCTAAATTCCTCTATTTCTTCATCAAATTCATCAAAGTCGCCCAATTCCTTTTTTATTGCCTTAAGCTGTTCTCGCAGGAAATACTCTCGCTGGACTTTATCCATTTCTTCTCTTGCTTCTGATTGAATCTTAGCCTGAACGGCTGATACCTGGAGTTCTTTGCTTAAGAAGTCATTGACTCTCTTTAACCTTTCTACAGGATTTAAAATTTCTAAAATTTTCTGGGCGTCACTCACCCTAAAACGTAAATTGGAAGTAATAATGTCTGCCAATTGTCCTGGATCATCTATGCTGGTCAGAATGGCAATGATATCATCGTAATCTAATCCTTTCAGAGAAAGGATTTTTTCGCTTTGTTCACGCACATTTCGCATAAGTGCTTCAATTTCAATAGTAGTTGCAGGGGGTTCTTCATCTTCAAGGGTTTCTATTTTTGCTTTTAAAAAAGGAGAGGTTTGGATATATTCTTCAATCTGGGCCTTGGTAATGCCCTGGATCAACAGCTTTAGTCTCCCATCAGGCAACCTGAGTTGCCGCATAATTAAAGCTACCGTGCCTACTTCAAACAAATCTTCTGGCTGAGGCTCTTCTATGGTGGCATCTTTTTGAGCAACTAACAAAATGAGTTTATCCTTGGTTAAGGCTTCTTCTACTGCATTTAAAGACATTGTTCGTCCAACAAAAATCGGTAAAATCATGGACGGAAAGATCACCAAATCCTTTACCGCCAAGACAGGGATAGTATCTGGCATGACCACTTCTTTTTCTTCCCAGAATTCTTGCATGGTTACTCCTTGGTTATAATTTTTCGGATTTTTTAAAAGAATACCAGCAACCTTCTTAATCTGCAAGGATAGAACAGCGAAATTATAAATATTAATTTTCTTGCCAAATATGAAGAGCAGTGAGACAGTTAAAAGGTGAAAAAGTGAGAAAAATTCCTATTCCATTGACGAAAACAATCTTTGTGTTAACTTATAGAACCGTGAATATGATTAGAGCAACTACCAAGACTAATAAAGTGCGGTTTGTGTGCCAGCAATGTGGGTATGTATCTCCTAAGTGGTTGGGGAAATGCCCTGATTGTGGAGAATGGAATAGCTTTGTTGAAGAAAGAGTAACAGAAGCCACACCGGCTTCTTCTCCTGAAAGGGAAATAACTCCCCTGCCGATTACACACATAAATATCCTTCACTTACCCCGTATAAACACACACTTGGAAGAACTAGACAGAGTGTTAGGAGGAGGCATTGTCCCTGGCGCAGTTATCTTGATCGGTGGTCCCCCTGGAATTGGCAAGTCTACTTTAACTCTTCAGGTTCTGTTTAATCTGGCCCAGCAGGGCTTAAAAGTATTATATGTTTCAGGTGAAGAATCAGCTACACAGATAAAGATCAGGGCAGAAAGACTCAAAGCCAACAGCGATGAGCTTTATGTCCTAACGGAAAACGAGATAGAAAATGTTTTTCAAGCAATTGAACAGACTGAGGCAAAAGTCGTGGTAGTTGACTCTATTCAGACCATGTTCACTTCCACTTTAAGCTCGGCCCCGGGGAGTGTATCTCAGGTGAGAGAAGTAACTGCTCTATTAGTCCGTCTGGCCAAAACGGCCAATGTAGCCATGTTTGTTATTGGCCACGTTACTAAGGAAGGAGCAATTGCCGGCCCTAGGATGTTGGAACACATGGTAGATACAGTGCTTTACTTTGAAGGAGAAAAAGGCCATCCATACCGGATATTACGGGCCGTAAAAAATCGCTTTGGTTCTACTAATGAAATTGGTGTCTTTGAGATGGGAAATGCCGGTTTGAAAGAAGTGAAAAACCCTTCTGAGTTTTTTTTATCCGAGCGTCCCCTTAATGTGCCTGGTTCAGTAGTTGTGCCTGTTTTAGAAGGTACACGTCCTATTTTGGTGGAACTTCAAGCACTTGTTAGTCCCAGTTTTCTTGCTATGCCCCGTCGCACCAGTATTGGTATTGACCCTTATCGTCTTAACCTACTGGTGGCAATTTTAGAAAAAAGGGTGGGACTTAATTTAGGCACACAAGATATATTCTTTAATGTAGCCGGCGGTGTAAAGATAGATGAACCGGCAGCAGATTTGGGCATTGTAACAGCCATCGCTTCTAGTCTTTTAAACAAGGCCATTGCCCCAGAATGGGTATTTTTAGGCGAAGTAGGCCTAACAGGTGAGGTCAGAGCAGTAGTACAATCAGAAATTCGTTTAATAGAAGCCCAAAAAATGGGATTTAAGAAATGTATTCTCCCTCAAGGAAATCTGAAAAATCTTAAAACGCAACCCTTAAAAGCAATTGGTGTAACTAAATTAGAAGAAGCATTTGAAATGTTGTTGCAATGAAGGCATACTTAAAACAGCTATTTTCCTACCGCTGGCAACCTGGAATGATAGCGTGGTTGCTGATGCGGCTATCTGGACTGGGATTGGTTTTATATTTGTGTTTACACCTGGGTGTAATTTCTTATTCTGGTAAAAGTCCTGAGGACTTTCGTGCCTTTTTAGCCCTGCGTAAGCACATCTTTGTAAAGGTGCTGGAGTCGTTACTAATTTTAGCAGTTTGTTATCACGCAAACAATGGAGTAAGAGTTATCCTTATTGATTTTGGTTTTGGTAGCCGTTGGCAGAAACAATTATTTATCGGAGTAGTAATTTTAACATTTGTATTAAGTACAATCTTTCTTTATCCGGTGTGGTATGGTTAGTTGGCTTTGGCAAAGATTGAGTGGTATTGGCTTACTTTTAGTGTTATTTATTCATCTTACAACAGGCCATCTCCGTCCTTTAACTTATGAAAACATGAGCATAAGGCTTTCTTCCCCTGGGTGGATATTTTTAAATGTCTTACTTTTAGGTTTAAGTGTTTCCCATGCCTTAAATGGATTCTGGCAAGTTGGCCAGGATTACATTGCCAGCCCGATTCTCAGACATATTTTAAGTCTGATTTTATGGCTCGTAGGGACTGTTTTGACTATTTTAGGTTTATGGATACTTTTTGGATGATAACTCACAAACACGATATTATCATTGTTGGTGCAGGCATTGCTGGGCTTGCCGCTGCATTTGAAGCGGCCCAAGCAGGCCATGATGTGGCTGTCATTTCCAAAGTATTTCCCACCCGTTCACACTCTATTGCTGCTCAGGGAGGAACAGCCGCCGCCCTGGGGAATATGGAGCCAGATAGCTGGGAATGGCACTTTTATGACACAGTCAAAGGCAGTGATTTTTTGGGAGACCAAGATGCCCAGGCGCTATTCTGTCAGGAAGCCATAGATACGGCCTATTTTTTAGAGCATATTGGTGTGCCTTTTAGCCGGACAGAAGATGGCCGGATTCTTCAGCGCTGTTTTGGTGGGCACTACAGTAAATTTGGCCAAGGGCCACCGGTACGTCGGGCCTGTTTGGCTGCCGATAGAATAGGGCAGGTCATGCTTCATACCCTGTTTGGCCAGTGCTTACGTTATAAAGTGAATTTTTACAACGAATTTATAGTTACCCATCTTTTGATACATGATGAAGGTTGTTGTGGGGTAATGGCCTGGGAGCTGGTTGGGGGTGAAACCCACATTTTCCACGCTAGATTGACATTATTGGCTACTGGTGGGTATGCCCGGCTTTTTAAAGTCAGCACTAATTCAGCCATTAATACCGGTGATGGCATGGGTATGGTTTTACGGGCCGGATTACCCTTAGAAGACATGGAATTTGTCCAGTTTCATCCTACTGGTCTTTATCCCTGGGGGTTTCTTATCAGTGAGGGGGTGAGGGGAGAAGGTGGCTATCTTATTAACGCTGACGGTGAACGTTTCATGAAACGCTATGCTCCGGCCAAGATGGAACTTGCTCCCAGAGATGTGGTTTGTCGTGCTATTCAATCAGAGATAAAAGCAGGGCGGGGGATTGAGGGTAAACCTTGTGTCCATTTAGATATTACTCACTTGTCTGAAAAAACAATAAAAGAAAGACTACCTCAAATTCGTGAAATGGCTATAAAATTCGCCGGTATAGATCCCAAAAAACGCCCTATCCCAGTTGCCCCTACTGCTCATTATAGTATGGGGGGTATTCCTGTGAATGTTGACTGTGAAGTGTTAGCAGACGGCAAAAAGACAGTTATGCCCGGACTTTTTGCCGCTGGTGAGTGTGCCTGTGTTTCCATTCATGGCGCCAATCGTCTGGGCACCAATTCTACGATGGAATGTGCAGTCTTTGGCAGAAGGGCAGGTAAGCACATGGCCAAATTGGCAAAAAGAACAAGTTTTTTACCCCTGCCTGAGAGGCAAATTAAGGCAGGATGTGAAGAAATTAAGGCACTTTTAAACCACCCAGCCAGAACAAGTGTGGCAGAAATCCGGGAATCATTACAGGAAAGTATGACCAGAAACTGTGGTATCCTGAGAGAAAAAAGGCAGCTTGAGCAACAATTAGATTTTCTTCGGACATTAAAAAGGGCCTATCAAAAAATCGGTCTTAAAGGACTGCCCTCTTCTTACAATCTTGCCTTGCAGGAGGCGATAGAATTGAAACATATGCTTAATTTGGGTGAGGCCATCGTGAGAGGGGCCTTAGCCCGCACCGAAAGCCGCGGTGCTCATTGTCGCACTGACTTTCCTAAAAGGGATGATAAAAACTGGCTTAAACACACATTGATCTTTATGAAAGAACGGGAATATAGGCTAGATTATAAACCGGTGATAATTACCAAATTTCAGCCAGAAGAGAGGCGGTTTTGATGGAAAAACGCTTCTTTATTCAGCGCTTCTTCCCTGGAAAAGATAAAAGGCCTTATTGGCAGGAATATGTATTGCATTGTGATTCTACCTGGGTGGTCCTGGATGCGCTGGAGGCCATTCGTAGTAAGCAGGACCCTTCCTTGGCCTATCGACGGGTCTGTCGGCATGGAATTTGTGGCTCCTGTGCTATGAATATAAATGGATTGAATCGTCTGGCCTGTGAGACACGTCTGGCAGATTTACCCAGTAAAATTAGGATTAAACCATTGCCCGGCTTCCCGGTGATAAGAGATCTAGTAGTAGACCTGACCCAAGTTTACCAAAACATAGAAGCGATTAAGCCATATTTAATTACCAAGACTCCACCCCCAGCCAAGGAAAGATTGCAATCACCGCTTGAAAGAAAGAAGTTAGACGGTCTTTATGAATGTATCTTCTGCGGTGCCTGCACTTCAGCCTGTCCCACTTTCTGGGCAAGTAAACATTTTTTGGGCCCCACAGCCTTATTGCAGGCCTGTCGTTTTGTCATGGATAGCCGTGATGAAGCCAAACAGGAAAGGAAGAAGTTTCTAAAGCAACATCCGAGTCTTTGGCAATGCCATGCTATCTTAAATTGCGTTGAGGCCTGCCCCAAAGGGTTAAATCCATTTGAAGCAATTGTGCTGTTACGCAAGAGTCTTTTAAAACCTTAAATCTCGATATAACTCCAAAAAGTTCGTCCAATGTTAGTTTTAACCATTATCCTAAATTCATCATCTATCCTCTACCTTGATTGGCGAAAGGCATAAACTACTTTATCTTTATCTTTAAATTGCATGTCATATAAACGGCGGTAAAGTCCACCCTTAGCCAGGAGCTCTTCATGCTTCCCTTGTTCAACAATCTGACCATCACTGACAACAGCAATCTTATCTGCCTTTCTAATTGTAGATAGACGGTGGGCAATGATTAAAGCGGTGCGATCTTTTAATAAGTTTTCCAGTGCCTTTTGAACGATAGCCTCTGATTCGGTATCTAAAAAGGAAGTGGCTTCATCTAAAATTAAAATAGGGGCATTTTTCAAAATTGCCCTAGCAATGCAAAGCCGCTGTTGCTCCCCTCCTGAAAGTTTCATCCCCCGTTCACCTACCAAGGTATCAAGCCCTTGCGGCATTCTTTGAATAAAGTCATAAGCATAGGCCGCCTTGGCCGCGGCAATGATTTCTTCCTCCGTTGCCTCAGGCCGGCCGTAGCAAATGTTGTTTCTAATCGTATCATTAAAAAGGATAGTGTCTTGACTAACAATGGCAATTTGTTTACGAAGCGAGTTTAAATTCACCTGACTGATATCATGGCCATCTATTAAAATCTTTCCTTTATTAAGTTCGTAAAATCGGGGCAGTAAATTGGCAATAGTTGTCTTACCAGCTCCACTGGGTCCCACCAGGGCCACTTTTTCACCTTTCTTGATTTCAAGATTTACATCTTTTAATACCCAAGATCCTTCATCTCCATATTTAAAATACACATGTTGATAGACAATTTGTTTGGAAAATGGAGGTAAATCAATACCACCTTTCTCTTTAGGCTCTTTGTCTGTATCCAACACCTCAAAAACACGAATGGCCGCCGCCACTCCCTGCTGAACTGTATTATGTACATTACTTAAACTCTTCACCGGGCGGTAAAGCATCAGCACACCAGCCATGAAGGAGAAAAAATTACCCGGGGTAGAAGTACCTTTTATCACCTGATAACCACCATACCAGATAACAGCCGCTATCCCGACACTGCCTAAGAATTCCATCAGTGGCGAGGTAATCGCTCGCATGCTGACCGCACGCATGTACCAGTTAAAAAGCCGATCATTAATGGAATGAAACCGTCCTTTTTCATGCTCTTCCATCCCGAATGCTTTAACAATCCGTGCCCCACCAAAGGTTTCGTGCATTAATGTAGAAAGGTCTCCCATCTCTTCCTGTGAAAAAGTGCTAATTTGTCTGAGTTTGCGCCCAATTTTTACTACCGGCATAATGGCTAGCGGAAATACAATCATAGTGATACAGGCAAGTTTAAAGTCACGGTAAAAAACTACTCCAATCAGGCCTAGAACTGTAAAGGAGTCACAGAGCAAACTGGTAACAGCACCCGAAACAGCACCCTGAATAAGATTGACATCATTGATAATCCTACTCATTAATACCCCGGTATGATGTCTTCCAAAGTAAGACAGAGGTAAATCAATCATGTGGGCATAGAGCCGTTCTCTTAAATCGGCTACAATCCTCTGGCCTACATAATTCATGAGATAGGTTTGAAAATACCCAAAAATACCTTTAATGGCGTAAACCAGTAATACCACAAAGGGTAATATTTTGAGCATTCGAATATTTTTTTCAAAAAAGATCTTATCCAGAACAGGTTTAACCAGATAAGCGGTAGCTGAAGTTGCTCCTGCTACCATTAGCATACACACCATGGCCAGGAGCAAACGTGACCAATAAGGTTTTACCCATTCTAAAAGACGATGATAGATATGCATATTATCTTTCCAGTATCCGTTTAGCTATCTGGGCAACCCGCTGTGCCACCCCTGGGCTACCTAGGTTGGCCCGAATAATACTTAAATCTTCTTTAATTTGCCTTATTTTTTCTGGATGAGCAAGGGTGTCTAATACACTTTGGGCAATTGTCTCCGGTCTTGCTTCATCTTGAATAAACTCAGGAATAATCTTTTTTCCTGCCACCCAGTTGACCAGACCAATGTAAGGCACTTTAACCAACATCTTTCCCAATATATAGCTTAAGGGCGAAAGCCGATAAATAATTACAAAAGGTTTCAGTAAAATGGCCGTTTCTAAAGTGGCCGTTCCTGAAGCAACTAATAAAAAGCAACACCGCTGAATAGCCTTATAATTATTTTTACATAAGGTAATGGGAAGTTCAGGTTGATATTTACTTACAAATGCCTTTAACCAGGTAGGATTTAAAGTCGGGGCTACGGGTAAAATAAATTTTAAATCAGATCTCTCACGGTGAATCAACGCTGCTGTGTGCAGCATAACTGGCAAAATATGTTTTATTTCACTCACCCGGCTTCCTGGCAAAAGCCCAATTATGGGTTCTTCTGTTGTCTGAAATGGAGGCATAACATCTAATAAAGGATGGCCGACAAAGGTAGCTTTTACTCCATGACGAAGGTAAAAATCTTTTTCAAAGGGTAAAATCACAGCCATCTCATCCACTAAACGCGCAATTTTCTTTACCCGTTGCTGTCTCCAGGCCCATATCTGGGGGCTAATATAATATAATAC
>JAGHCL010000096.1 GCA_021160485.1 Candidatus Desulfofervidaceae bacterium | reverse complement strand
TCTGAATATATTGTAAATTTTGCTACACCAAACCAAATTACTATCTTTTCTTTCCTCTTGGGTGTTTTTTCTGCTTTTGTAGCCTTTTTTCATCCTGGTTGGGGAGGGATTGTTTATCAGTTTAGTTCTATCTTGGATGGAATTGATGGAGAAATAGCAAGGGCCTCTTTACAGGAGAGTAATTTTGGGGGATGGTTTGATTCCCTTTTGGATAGATTTGTGGATTTTTCCTTCCTCTTGGCCTTGGGACTGAAAATAAATCCTTCTTTTTGGCCTGTTGTGGCCTTTGCCATTTTTGGAACAGTGATGGTAAGTTATTCTACAGAGCGTTTTAAAGCGGCTTATCAAAAGGATGCTTATAAGGAAATTTCTACTCTCCGCTATTTATTAGGGAAAAGGGATGAAAGGATTTTTCTCACCATGCTTTTTTGCCTATTAGGAAAAATAAAGCTTCTGTTTGTTTTGTTGGCAGTTTTGACTAATTTACGAGTGTTTCTTACAATCTATCTCGTTTGGTTGTATGAAAAGGCAAAGAAGGTAAAGAAAACAAAAAAGATTTATTCCTAAATCCAATCCAAAATGGTTTGAACATTAGCTAAATTATCTAATACTAAATCTGCTCCAGTATTTTCTAAAGTTTTCCTATCTACATTGCCAGTTGCTACGGCAATGGTTTTAATACCTGCCTTTTTCCCAGCCATTACATCCCGGGTTGTATCGCCGACAAGATAAACAGAAGACAAAGGTATTTTTTGAGAGTATCTTTCCGCTCTTTTAAGAGCTAATTGAGTTAAGATGTTTCTATCCTTATTGTCACTACCAAAGGCACCAAAGGAGAAGTAATGGGCAATACCTGCTTTTTTTAATTTTAACCATGCGATTGGCTCTAAGTTGCCAGTTACAAGACCCAATATATTGCCCTGACTTTTTAAGGCAGGCAATAACTCAGATACACCAGGTAAGGTAATTAAATCTTCCTTTTCAATAAGAGAAGAAAAAAAGGCAACAACTCTCTGTAGACAATGAGGCCATTTTTTCTTAATTTCTTCTTGAGGTACCCCTTTATGTTTTAAAGCAAAAAGAAGAATTTCTGGATCGGTTGTGCCCGGAGTGTTCCCTCTTTTTACATCTTCCAAAGCGAAGGGTTGCTGAAACACTTCTGATAAGGCTTTCACAAATGCCAGATTATGGCTTTTTGGGCTTTTTAATAAAGTGTTATCTATATCAAACAATATCAATCTCATACAGATTCCCTCCCGCTTTATGTATGCTTTGGATTTTTCCTGAAAATGTATTAAAGAGAAAAAGAAGGAGGGCAGACCCCATTTATGTGGGGCCTGTTTTATTCCATGTAATAGTCTATGCCTAAATGGGTAATTTGTTCCTCTTCCATAAGAAACCGCAAGGTATTTTTGAGTTTCATTAACTGAATAAAGAGGTCATGTTCAGGATAAAGTTCTTCTTTACACATAGGGCTCTTAAAGTAAAAGGATAGCCATTCCTGGACACCATAAAGACCAGCTCGTTTGGCAAAGTCAATAAATAACGCCAGGTCTAATACTACTGGTGCGGCTAAAATACTATCCCGACACAAAAAATTGACTTTGATTTGCATTTCATAGCCCAACCACCCAAAGATATCTATACAATCCCAGGCCTCTTTATTGTCGCCACGGGGAGGATAATAGTTGATGCACACTTTATGATACACATCTCCATAAAGCTCTGGATAAACATGAGGTTGCAGGATGTAATCTAAGACAGAAAGTTTGCTTATCCGTTTGGTCTTATAGGAGGCTTCGTCATCTAGAACCAAACCATCACGATTTCCGAGAATGTTGGTGGAAAACCAACCTTTAAGCCCCAACAACCTAGCCTTGATACCAGGGGCAATGATTGTTTTTAACAGCGTTTGACCAGTTTTAAAATCTTTCCCAGCAATAGGCACTTCATATTTTTCTGCTAATTCAATCATGGCTGGGATGTCCACTGTTAAATTAGGCGCTCCGTTAACAAAAGGGACACCCATGCTGAGGGCTGCATAGGCGTAAAGCATGCTGGGGGAGATGTTTGGGTCATTACGGCGCAACCCCTCTTCAAACTTTTCTAGAGATTGATGGACTTCTTTTATCGGCAGATAGGCCTCGGTGCTTCCACACCAGACAACCACGCACCGGTCAAGCTGATTTTTCTGCTTAAAGTCTTCAATGTCTGCCTTTAAGGCCTCAATCAAGTCCAGATAGCTTGTTTCTTTCTTAATATGTTTCCCCTCCAGGTTATGCACAAATTCTTGTTTAAATACAGCCGCGTATGGCTTAATTGTTGTGAGGAAGTCTTTTAACTCTTCTACCAGCGTTTTCTCCAACACTTCTGCTTTTAAGCAGGCTTCGTAAAGATTATCATCAAATATATCCCAACCACCAAATACGAGTGCATCCAGATCAGGCAAAGGAATAAAATCCTTTATTTTGGGCACCTGATTTTCTGTTCTTTTCCCTAGGCGGATGGTTCCCATTTGGGTTAAAGATCCAATTGGTAAGGCCATACCCCTTCTTACGGCTTCTACCCCGGCAATAAAAGTGGTGCTTACCGCACCTGCTAGACCAGGCAATAGGATACCTAACCGTCCTTTAGCTGGTAAAATTTCACTCTTTCTGCGAATCTTCTCTGCTTTCATAATTCTACCCCCCTTGGAAGTTGATGGGTATAAATGCGTGAATGTGTATATGTATTAATGCGTATCTACCTATTTACGCATTTACCTTATATGAGGCCAATTTTGCTTCTAAATTTGTTCCATCCCATGAAACCAAAGTATAACCCAAGTTTATTGTACCCGGATTCAAAATGATAGTTTTCCCTATTTTATCTACATTACGTGATTCATGAATGTGGCCGGTAAGGCAGACTTCAGGCTGATACTTTTCAATAAATTCCCTTATCACTCGACTACCAACATGCTCGCCCCGACCAACGATATCTACATTGGTGCCATAGGGCGGGGTGTGAGATACAAGGATTTTGTGGGGGACATCTTTTATTTCGTCATAGGCTGTGTAAAGAAAGGCCGCAATTTCTTCTTCACTGTATTCAGTAGGTGTACCAAAAGGAGTAGGTGTAGACCCTCCCACGCCCAAAATAGCCAAATTATCTGTTAGCTTATATCCATGTCCATGGAGATTAATGCCTAGTTCAGTAAAGTATGTATCCATCTCTAGACGATCCATATTACCAAGCTGGGCCAAAATATGTGGATTGTACTGCTTAATATGGTTAATGATTGCTTCTGCTTCCTTTCTTCCACCATGATTGCTCAAGTCTCCGGTAATGATGACCCAATCTGCCTGTGGCAGCTCTTTAATCTGGTCTATATAGTTTACCATACCATGAATATCTCCAAAGGCAACGAGCAGCATTTTAAAACCCCCTTAAACCAGTCAGTATTTTCTCTTTACCATGTGTTATAACCTTTATTTCTCCTTTCTTCAACCTTAAATCCACAGAAAAAGCAATCCTTTTTTCAGGGAAAATATGTTTGAGCTCTTCATAATTGGCCTTTTTTTGGCCCACAAGTTGAGACAACATCGTCGGATGAGCAAAAATTTTGATATCCATACTGTTAGAAAAGTGTTTTTTTACTATTTTCTCAAGCACATCTAGCCATATAGCCGATTTTACCAGTTCACCAAATGCAGGATGCCAGGGACCAGCCAGAATGTGTCCAGGCTCAAGCAGACTATCACTAGCTTGTAAACCCACCCGAATGACTGGAATACCTGCCTCCGTAAAGGTAAGAACCATTTTCTTACAAATGCCCACTGCTTCTGTCAAAGAAAGGGCTGTATATTTGCCTTCTTTCCATAACTGAGCTAGGGGGGTGCCTTTTATAACCAAAGTGGGATAAATGCGAACAAAATCCGGTCGCCATTTAACTACTTCATTTACTGTTTTTTGACGGCTTGTTTCTGTTTCACCCGGCAATCCCGGCATAAGTTGCCATCCCAGAGAAAAACCTGTTTTTTTAATTAATTCACTAGTCTTATATGTTGCTTCTGCTGTATGTCCCCTGTGGGCAAGGCTTAACACAGTATCATCCAGAGACTGCACCCCCAGTTCAATAGTGCTTACGCCATACTTTTTCAGTTCTTCCAATACAGATTCATCAATTGCGTCCGGTCGGGTAGAAAGGCGAAGAGCATCTACCTGACCTGTTTGAACATAGTGAAACCCCAAGCTCAATAAATTGCGCCGCAGCTTTGGTTTTAAGGCAGTAAAGCTCCCGCCGTAAAAGGCGATTTGTATCTGCCCTCGCTTAGGATGTCTTTGGCGTAGGAGGAAAAAATCAATATTTTTCTTAATCTCCTCTAGGTTTATAGACGAAGTTACTCCCGTAATTGTCCTTTGATTGCAGTAAATACATTGATGTGGACAGCCTAAATGCGGAATGAAGATGGGAATAATGTATGGTCTAGTCATTTTTAAGCCGGTTAAGGGCCTCTTTTGCGGCGGCTTGCTCAGCTGCTTTTCTAGAACGACCAATTCCCTGCCCCCAGAGCTCATTATTGACAAATACTCCTACTTTAAATTGTTTGTTATGGTCAGGCCCCGATGTCTTTAAAATACGATAACGAGGTAAAGTATGATAATCCCGCTGTAACCAGTTTTGCAAAAGTGTTTTATAATCACCATTGGCATTAAATTTTATTTTATCTAACCATGGCAGAAAAATCTGCTTTACCACCTGTAAGGCCGTCAGAAAATCACTGTCCAAGTAAATGGCACCGATTATGGCCTCAAGGGCATCGGCTAAAATGGATGTTTTCTCTTCACCATGTGCTTGAATCTCTCCTTTACCAAGATATAAATACTTGCCTAACTCTAAAAACCTAGCTACCTCAGCCAAAGTACCTTCTTCCACCAAAAATGCCTTAAATTGAGAGAGACGACCTTCATTCAAATCTGGATATTTGTGAAAGAGATAATCCCTAACCACTAATTCTAGGACTGCATCTCCCAGAAATTCCAGCCGTTCGTTACTTTCCACCTGGGCCTCATAGGCATAAGAACGATGAATAAGAGCGCACCTTAACAAACTTTTATTTTTAAACTCATACCCCAAAACCTGTTCTAGGGAAGCTAGTTTTTCCTCCACGATGTTTAACTTAAAATATTAGCCTTTCAAGGTCAAGGAGTGCTTTTCCACTCTATCTCCTTGGTTGGTAATACCCTAGTGCCTCTGGCAGGAGTTCTTTCAAGGCCTTGATACGTTTTTCATCTGCCGGATGGTCAGAGAGAAATTCTGGTATCTTGACCTTTTTATCTCCCTGCATCATGCGTTCCCAGAAGGCAATGGCCCCACGAGGGTCATAGCCAGCCTTAGCCATTAAGATGAGGCCAAGGTGGTCAGCCTCGTATTCTTGGATACGACTATAAGGCAAAATAACACCCACTTGTGTACCCAAACCATAAGCAATCAAAAAAGCGTTAAAACGAGTGTTTGAGCTCTCTTTCAAAGCTGCGGCCAGAGCAGTTTCTCCCACTTGGGTCAATAAAAGCATACTCAGTCGTTCAGCGCCATGACGTGCTAGGGCATGGGCAATTTCATGTCCTAACACAGTGGCCAGACCTGTTTCGTCTCTAGTGTATTTGAGAATACCTGTATAGACAAATACCTTTCCCCCTGGTAGGCAAAAGGCATTGGCCGTCTTGGGATCATCTATAACCTTGAATTCCCAGGCCAGATCTGTCCGGCCAGTAGCTTTAGCAATCCGCCAACCTACTCTATTTACCATGTTTACTATTTGTGGATCCTTACACAACTTGGCCTTTTTCAAAATTTGCTTGTATGTTTGGAGTCCTAGAGCTAATTCGGTTTTAGTATCAATAAGGATTAATTGTTCTCTTTGAGTATAGGGAGCTGTTGCGCAGGCAGATAAAAGTAAAAAAATAAGTAGGTATAAATTGAATTTATTAACTTTCTGTAGTTGCATGTTATAATCCTTCTTCTTTAGTCCTTAATTTCTAGGCCAACAAACTTTAGCTCTTTAGTTTTAACTTATAAACGTAACTTAAATCAGTGTTATAATACCCAGGGAAAAAGAATGCAAGACATTTAGGTTTGCCTGGATAGGTTAAGCATTCCAAAACAGAGAGGTCTAAGAATAAGGACTCCTACTTTCTCCTACTCTTGCATTTCCTGTCAAAGCAAATTATTATTGTAGTTACCTTACAAAGGGGGAGAATGTATGCCTATTGCTACAATTAGAGAAGCTATTGAAGATATTCGTCAGGGGAAGATGATTATCCTTGTGGACGATGAAGATAGAGAGAATGAGGGAGATTTGTGTATTGCTGCAGAAAAGGTTACCCCAGAAGCCATTAATTTTATGGCCAGATATGGCCGAGGATTAATTTGCCTGACCCTGACGGCAGAAAAGGTAGAGCAGCTAAAATTGCCTTTAATGGCTACTGAAGGACGTGGATGGGCTTCAGTAGCCATTAAAGGCAATTTTAGCTGCTCTACCTTTTCTGCCGTCAGGGTCAGGCAAATTAATCCTCGGCCATATCTGGCCATAAAATTAATGGC
>JAGHCL010000138.1 GCA_021160485.1 Candidatus Desulfofervidaceae bacterium | reverse complement strand
GGCGTCTTGTGTGGGATATGCGTAGTATCTGGCTGTTTAGAGAATGAACGTCCGCATGGTGGTGAAAGCGTCAACAATTAAAATGGTCATTACCAGCCTCCTCTATTTTTTTGTTTCTTCTAAAGAAATCTGGAGATAAAACACGCTATCTTCAGGGGCTTGAAATTTTACCACCACTCCTTTAATTTCCCTTGTTCCTCCCACTGTATGTTGATAGCCAGTAATCACGGTAGGAAGAGAGATTTTGAAAGTATTACCATATTTGCTCTTGGCATCACCTGAGATCATGTTTATTAATTCTCCTACTCCATCATATATATCGTCCTCTTGCAATTCACTTTCGTCCATAACTAACATAGCAGCTATTAGTTTTTTAGCCAAGTCCATAGGTAACGTTAATGCTACCGAGCCATTTATATCTCCGTTCAGCTTTGTCACGCCTGTAAAACCAATTACACTAGAAACATCTCCCCAAATTTTATCTTTTTTATTTTTTAGAAGCAATTCTTTCTTTTCAACTTCAATACCGACCATCATGGTTAGTACTTCTTTGGTTGCATCTATAAAGGCATTGATTAAATCCCAGTCTAGTTTTTCTTCAAAGATAGGTTGGGGTGTTATCCTGGCGATTACCTGGTTTATATCCAAAGGACTCACAAACTGCTTACTGTCCTGATTGAACCCTAAGACTACAGCTTGATTTAATTCAGCCTGAGGGGGAACATAAAGAAGCACCCACTCTGGATTTTGCTCTAATGCTTTAAATAAATTTTCTCCAGCTAAGGGAATGACTCCCTTTTTTTCTAGTTGTGTTTCCCATTCGGATTGCAAGTCTGTTGGAAAACCAATCAGAGATATCTTTTTCATTCTCTTCCTCCTCCGTCGTTATTACCATCGGTTATTTTTTAAATATGTTCGCAGATAGAAGCGTTTTTTTGATTTAAATAAATCTTTTTTTAAAGTCAGAATAAATTCTAACTAATATCCTCTCTTTTTAGAGGTCACAACTTTTTAATATTCTGGCATTTTACCCTTAACCTTTGCTTTATTTAAGCGGATTTTTCTCGAGGCAAGGGGGCGAAAAGGGCCCTATTCAGCTTCGCACTTTTCTGCCCTAATTAACCTTCTTTGACGCACAAATATGTAATGAATTAAAGCTTCTCTATCATCTTCATGTATATCAGTAAAGTTTACTGCTACTTCATATGGCATCTTTTCTTTTTTTTCTACCCGAACTACCTGTCCTAAGGTAGTAATAGTGAAAGAGGAAAAGAGGGGGAGTAGAATCCTGATTTTTAAAAAGCTTTCTGGAGGTAAAGGTTGTTCAGTGTAAAACCGGATACCCGCACCACTAATATTGGCCCAGCAAGGTTTTTTGAAGAGTAACGTCTCTTTTGAGGATTGTTCATGTCCTATTAGTTGAAGGAGATTGTCTAGTTTTTCATTAATGCCAATGAGTAAACTTAAAAAGATTTCTTCTAAATCAGAGCCCTCTGTTTTATCCTCCTTCATTTTCTCGCCGAAAAAAGGTAAGGGTAAAAAAGGATATTTGAGTTTTACCTTTTCTACGCCACTGCTTTGTTTAAAAAACAACTCTTTTTCCTGTACATATTCTTCAGGGGTTAATATTTTATATTCAAAGACTAGGCAGTCATCTATTCTGAGATAATTCCTCTTTTCTTCAATTTCCATTATTTTCCCCTATATTTTTATTCCATATTGTCTACCTAGAAAAAACTCAAAGGCTCTAACTACCTCTGGATCATATTTTATATTAGCTAAACTTTTAATTTTTTTAAAGGCATTTTCAAAAGACATAGCCTTTCTATAGATACGGTCGGAAGTCATGGCGTCGAAACAATCGGCTACCGCCATTATCCTTGCAAGGAAAGGAATTGCTTCTCCGAATAGCCCGTCAGGATAACCACTACCATCCCACCTCTCATGGTGATGTCTAATGATTATTCTCTCTTTTTGGAAAAACCTCAAAGGAGCCAAAATTTCGTCTCCTACAAGAGGGTGATATTTTATTACTTCAAATTCTTCTGGTGTTAAGCTTTCGGGTTTTAAAAGAATATTGTCTGGGATAACTAACTTTCCAATGTCATGCAATAAACTGGCTATTTTGAGCACATCTTTATCTGCCTGCGGCAGACCCATAACTTCAGCAATAGAAGTTGCATATTGAGCCACACGTTGAGAGTGGAACCGGGTATAAACATCTTTGGCCTCAACGACATTAACCAATACTTTTAGAGTTTCTATGATCCCCTGATAAATAACTTGTTGCAACACCGCATTTTGTATCTTCAATGCCGCAAGCTGGGAGATAGCCTTTAATAAAGCCATTTCCTTCTGGGTAATAATTTTTCCTCTTTCTTTATCTACCGTAAGGAAACCCAGAATAACACCGTCTTCCTGAGTAATAAGGGGTAAGGAAATAGAAAGATTGTTTTCCTTACTGTTGGTAGACTTAGAGGAGATGACATTAGAATACCTTATACTTTTGGGAAAAGTAAGGGTAACCTTTTCGGCCTTTACCAATTGGGAAGTTTCATTTACCACTTCCTGCAAAAAACGCTCTAAATCAGATACATTATTAATAGGAAACCGTGTAAGGTGGGAGAGAAAAGAAAAAACGCTATTTTTAACCACTGGCTGGGGGAAATGTTTTATTTTTTGATTAATTGCATACTGAGTTTCATTTGCCATTTTCAAATGTATCGTTAGATAGCTCACTCAAAGCTTCAAGCATAATCTCTTCAAAGATTTGCTTTTTTTTCCCTTCTATAGACAGAACAATTTCATCTCCACGTTTCTGGGTCCTAGACACTTGTCCCTTTTGACCTTTTTTGGATGTTTTAAATTGGGACTCATAAACTTTTAAGACCTTTTCTAAATAATTATTGGTAGAGATCATCATCTCCGTTTCCTACCCTCTAATATTAAGAAAACGGCTACCACTTTCTTTAGTTCTGAGTCCACGATAGTGACGGAGGAGATTTAACCCTTCACATAACCTCGCCAGCCGCTCTTTCAACTCTGCCTGTTTTTTTTCCACTATAGCTCTCACTTCTTCTTCACATCTAATAACATATTCTACCTCCTTCTTTATATTTCGTCCTATTTCTTCTATTCGTCCGGTTTTTTTTGAGAGAGGATTTGAGCTTATTTCTGTATCTATTTTGTTAACTTCCCTAATAATTTTTAACTTTTCCTCCTGAAGCAAAAAAAATTTCTCATAGTTTCCTTTATTTAAATTGGCTCTTTGTTCTTGACAACATAACAACAAAGAGCGGATTTTGTTATGCTTTAACACCCATAATTCTTCCACTTTTTTATAATCCTGCATTTAGGGCCAACTCTTTATTTTGAGTTTTTGCTGTCTTCTGGAAATGCTGTTTGGCTACCTCGTGCCAGGCTGTATTCAAATCCTTGAATATATTAGCGATCTTCCGTAAAATCTTTGCATTATTTTGGGTATTTGCCTCCATTAACTGGTTTAAAGAAAACATATAAATGTTTTGTAAACCTACTGCTATTTGTTTGCCCTGTTCGAAATCCAGAGCAGCCATAAGCTCACTAATAATTTCTATGGCCCTTGAAATACAATACCCTTTATTTTCTATATTATTCCTTTCTATATTTTGAGCTGCCTCTTCTAACAATTCAGCTATTTTGTCATAAGCCCTTACTACTAAATTGACCTTTGGCTCTGTTTCTTCTTCAAATTTCTGATACACATTAGCTCCTATTTTCATCTCTGTTCCCTCCTTATTGAGAAGTTAAGTTGCCTAGTTGCTGGTTAAGCCATTGCTGCGTTTGCCTCATCTGGGCCAGATAAGTTTCAAGGGCATTGAACTGTTCATAAAGCCGTTTTCTTTCCATCTCAAAACGACGCTCCATTTCTTCTATACGTTTGTCAATATTATCAATATTGGTTTGAATTTCATCCATTCTTGTTTGAACATAGCCAGATGAATACTCATCAGTAATAAAGTCAAGAAAATCATTCATCCGGACGGCTACACCCGTATCTGATTGGGTAAACAGGTTTTTTACCGTATCAAAATTGTTAGTCAAAGCATCCCGCAACTTATCTTCATCTATTGTATAAGTGCCATCATTATTGACATTAACACCTATTTCAAACAAATAATGAGTGGTAGAGTCCCAAGTAATACCGTCGGTTAATTTATCTCTCAAGTCGCCTCTCAATAATGACAGGGTAGTATCTCCGATTAACGGTGGAGCACTTTCATCACCCTCACTATAGCTGGATTGATCGTTGATATAGGTGAATACCTCGTTTACCTGATTAAAAAAGTCCTGAATATTGCTTACCATTTGGTCTATGTCCCGATTAACTGTAAGGTTAACAGTTACATCAGAAGCCGCCTGTTTGAGAGTAAGAGTCACACCTTGAATAACATCGGTAATTTGATTACTACTACGGGTGGTTACCACGCCGTTTACCTCTATTTGAGCATCAGCTCCAGCAGAAATTTCCATTTCCCGACCTTGGGTAACTACATTAACATTACCAAAATCTAAACCACCACCACTTTCGTTATTTGCAATAATACTGATACTGAGTTGGCTTTCTCCGGATGCATTGTCAATGAATTGCAATTTACCATCAGAAGTAACACTGGGGGTAACATTAAAGGCTGTTTGGATGGCATCTAGCAAATCCTGAACCGTGGAAGTAGATTGGATAGTGAATGTTGTGTTTACAGCATTTCCATTATGGTCAGTGCCTTGAATGGTAATGGTTTCGCCTGCTTTGGGATTACCGGTAGAAGTGTCAATAGCAGTAATAAGTGTTGAGGCTGTAATAGGATTACCTCCACTGGTATTTGCCTTATCAGTTTCTTGAACTTCGGCTACTGAAGTTTGCTCTGATTTTAAAATGCCAAGAACTTCTAAAACATTGTTGGCGTCCTGAAAATTGGTAGTATCAATTTCCAGATAATACTGGCTACCATCTTGGACTACGGAAGCAATATTGCCAGTATTTCCAGCCCCTTGCCAGGCAGTATTAATCTTATCCGCAATATCATTAAGGGTATCAGTAGATAAATCAATGCTCACACTTACTCCAGCCACCTGCACCGTGCCGCTAGGAGGACTAGAAAGGCCTAGTAAAGTTCCTACTGCAGTGCTGGCATCGCTGAAACGGTTACTCTCTGCACCACTACTTACCGGATGCAACACGGTTTTTGTTGAACTAGCAAAACCTAAGGCTTGAACCAGATTATTAGCATCACCATTAGCGATAGTAAAACCAGCACTACCAGTATCTTCTGCGGTAAGCACTAGACGGTAATCATTGCTTGCAACCTGAACGATTGATGCCTTTACTCCAGCATTAGCTGCATTAATGGCTCCACTAATAGCGCTTAAAGAATCAGTGCTGCTTATTTGGATTACTTGACCGTTAATCAGAATTTCGCCACTTAATTCCAGAGCAGAGGTAGTATCTGAGAAACTCTGAGACTGCAGACTTTGAGATTGAGCTAAAGATAAAACCTTAATTTCATAACTGCCTGCAACGGCATTACTCCCGGCAGTTGCGGTTAAAATATCCTCGGCATTGCCTGAGCTGGCTGTAAGACTGGTATTAAATACATTAAATGCATCGGTATCAGAAAGGCCTTCTGCCTGAGTTTTCAAGTTTAAAAGTTTGGTGTTGAGTTCTTGCCATGCAGAAAGTTTGTCTTGATAGATTTGTTTCTGGTCTTCCAAGAGCGTTTCTCGTTTTCGCTCTACCTGCATGATT
>JAGHCL010000172.1 GCA_021160485.1 Candidatus Desulfofervidaceae bacterium | reverse complement strand
TCAAACTGATATATATATCAAAATAAAAGATAAGTCAAATAGAAAATTTTATAAGATACTAAAACTTAGGTTTTATAAAGAAAGCCAAGGAGTTTTAACCTGAAGAGAATGTTTCACGTGGAACATTAATTGCGTAAACAGCCTGAATATGGTATTGGATATAGCATGGGTAAGATAATAGCCGTTGCCAATCAAAAGGGTGGAGTAGGGAAGACTACCACCGCTATAAATTTAGCTTCTGCTTTGGCTTTATTAAAACAGAATGTGCTTTTAATTGACTGTGACCCTCAGGGCAACACTAGCAGCGGATTGGGCATTCCCAACAATGCTGGCACTCTATACGATGTTCTGGTAGAAAAAATGGCTGTAGAAGAGGTTATAAAAGATACTCCTCTAAAAACATTAAAGTGTATTCCCTCAAATCCAAACCTGACAGCGGTAGAAGTAGAATTTATCTCTTTACCTCAACGTGAGTATTATTTTCTTAAATATCTTTCTCCCCTTAGAGGTAACTATGATTTTATTTTTTTAGATTGTCCTCCTTCTCTAAGTTTAATTACAATTAACGCCTTAAGTGCGGCCAATAGTGTGCTCATCCCTATTCAATGTGAATATTACGCCTTGGAGGGTTTAGCTCAATTGCTTAAGACCATTAAATTGGTTAAACAGCGTTCTAATCCGGGCCTAAAAATAGAAGGTTTTCTTTTGACCATGTTTGACAGAAGGAACAGCCTTTCATTTCAGATTGAAGCTGAAGTAAGGAAACATTTCAAAGATTATACCTTTAAAACTGTTATTCCTCGAAATGTGCGTTTGAGTGAAGCCCCAAGCCATGGATTACCGATTTTCCTTTATGATGATAAATGTAAGGGTGCAGAACAATATTTTCAACTTGCTCAAGAACTTTTAGACAGACAACAGAGGAGTTAGGATGACCAAAAAGACAGGTTTAGGGAGAGGGCTAGATGCTCTTTTTTCAGATGAACAAACGTCTGCTTTTTTTATGTGTGCAATTGATAAAATTCGCCCAAATCGGTATCAACCACGTCAGGAAATAGATCACAATGACTCCGAGTTTCAAGAACTGGTAGCCTCGGTGAAGGAAAAGGGAGTTTTACAACCTCTCATTGTTACCCCTTTTAAGAACGAATATGAGTTAATTGCGGGTGAACGCCGATTGGAAGCTGCCCGGCAGGCAGGATTGAAAGAAGTGCCTGTTATTGTAAGAGAAAATATTTCGGATGTAGAGCGTTTGGAGATGGCCCTGATTGAAAATCTCCAGCGACAGGATTTAACCCCGCTTGAAGAAGCGGAGGCTTATTATAGACTAATCACTGAATTTGGTCTCACCCAGGAACAAGTTGCGCAACGGGTAGGCAAAGACAGAGCTACGGTAGCTAATGTTTTGCGTTTGCGACAACTACCAAGCATGATCAAAGAAGACCTGGCTCAGGGTCGGCTTACAATGGGACATGCCCGTGCCCTCTTGGGTTTGCCACTGGAACAACAACTGGCCCTGCGTGAAGAAATTATAAGCAAAAAACTCTCTGTAAGGGAAACCGAAAGGCGTGTTCAAGGAACAAAAAAGAGGCCCCAAAAACAAAACCCAAATATTTATTATCAGGATTTGGTTGAGAAGTTAACAGAAATCCTAGGCACCAAAGTGAAAATTACACCTGGGAAAAGAGGGGGAAAAATAGAAATCTGTTTTTATTCAGAAGATGAGCTTTCACGCCTTGTGGAGGCGATTTTGGGGAACACAGTGGAAGCGTAGATAGACAAATAGAAGTAAATACGGTATTGGTGCATAATGCGAAAATGGAACTGATTATTGATGGATATAATCTCATCAGGCAATCGGCTGTTTTTAAACAGGCTGAAGCGGAGAGTCTAGAAGCAGGACGTAATGCCCTTATTACATACCTTGAGGCTTATCGTAAGATTAAAAAACACAAAATTACTGTCGTCTTTGATGGCGAGAAATCCTTTCACTTTTCGATACAAAGAGAAAAGGTCAAGGGAATTACAGTTATTTATTCCGGACTTGGGGAAAAAGCTGACGATGTGATTAAACGCATGTTGTTACATAAACAAGACGTGATTGTGGTTAGTTCCGATAGAGAAATTATGGATTTTGCAGAAAGACATCAGGCGACAGCGGTATCAGCTCAGGAGTTTTTGCCCAAATTAGAAATGGCCCTTTATTGTAATTTGAAGGGAGAAGTAGAGGAAGAAATACCTTCAACCATTGCCCCGGTGAAAAAGGGACCGGCTCGTCGTCTGTCTAAACGCAAACGAAAAAAACAAAAGGCACTGAAAAAGTTATAATGGCTAATAAAGAACTTTTCTATGGGGTTACCCAAGAAGATATAAAACGTCTTATTCAGGGAGAACACCACGACCCTCACCATATCTTAGGGGGACATCCAGTGAAAGATGGGGTGATTATTCGTGCCTATCATCCTGAGGCCGTTAAAGCAGAGCTAATCATAGGGAAGAAATCCCTTCCGATGAAAAAAATTCATCCCCAAGGACTGTTTGCCGTTTTGGTTAAACACAAATCATGGCCCTTTGACTATAAACACCGATTTTATTTCTCTCACGGAGCTACTTGGGAAAGAAGAGACCCCTATCGTTTTTTGCCTACGCTGGGAGAATTAGATTTATACCTCTGGGGAGAAGGAAGACATTTTGAGATTTATAAGAAATTGGGGGCACATCCATGTGTTCATCAAGGTATAAAGGGAGTCGCCTTTGCTGTCTGGGCCCCTAACGCCCTGCGGGTAAGTGTCATTGGCGGGTTTACCCAGTGGGATGGACGCCTTTATCCAATGCGGGTGTTAGGCACTAGCGGTATTTGGGAAATTTTCATTCCGGACTTGGCAGAAAGTGAGCTTTATAAATACGAAATTAAAACACGCGCAAAAACCCTCCGTATTAAGACCGATCCCTTTGCCTTTTTTATGGAGGTTCGGCCTCAAAATGCGTCTATTGTGTGGCACATTGGTAAATATCAATGGCAAGATGCCGAGTGGCTTGAGAAGCGCTCAAGCCAGAATTACTATCAGCAACCCTTGAATGTTTATGAAGTTCATCTGGGCTCTTGGCAGCGGGGAGAAGGCAATTGTTTTCTCAGTTATCGGGAGCTAGCACCCAAATTAGTAGAACATGTAAAAAAATATGGTTTTACCCATATTGAACTTTTACCTGTAATGGAACATCCTCATGATGCATCTTGGGGTTACCAGGTAAGTGGCTATTATGCCCCGACCAGTCGTTATGGCACTCCAGATGATTTTCGTTATCTTGTAGATTTGTGCCATCAGCATGATATTGGTGTTATTCTCGATTGGGTACCAGGTCATTTTCCAAAAGATGATTATAGCCTTCGCCTTTTTGACGGGACAGCCCTTTACGAACATGCTGACCCCCGTCTGGGTGAACACCCTGACTGGGGCACTCTTGTCTTTAATTTTGGCCGTAACGAGGTGCGTAATTTCCTTATCGCGAATGCGCTTTTCTGGTTAAAAGAGTACCACATTGACGCCTTGAGGGTAGATGCTGTTGCCTCTATGCTTTATCTAGACTACAGCCGGAAGCCGGGAGAATGGATTCCCAATAAATACGGCGGCAACGAAAATCTGGAGGCCATTGCCTTTTTACAGGAAATGAATCAGCAGGTTTATGGCCAGTGTCCTGGCTGTTTTACTGTAGCCGAAGAGTCAACGGCCTGGCCAGGCGTATCACGCCCTGTATATCTGGGTGGACTGGGTTTTGGTTTTAAATGGAATATGGGCTGGATGCATGACACACTTTTTTATTTTTCTAACGACCCTATTTTTCGTAAATGGCATCATAATCAAATGACTTTTTCTATGCTCTACGCTTATACCGAAAACTTCATCTTACCCCTTTCTCATGACGAAGTGGTGCATGGTAAAGGTAGCCTTTATAACAAAATGCCAGGGGATAAATGGCAAAAACTGGCTAATCTGAGGGCACTTTTTACCTATATGTACACCCATCCTGGGAAAAAACTGGTATTTATGGGCAGTGAATTTGCACAGGAGAGGGAATGGGACTATAACTCCAGCCTTGACTGGCATCTATTGGCAGACCCAGATAGACAAGCTTTTACTAAATTCTTTCAGGATTTAGGCTGGCTTTATCTCAACAATCATTCCCTCTGGCAGGAAGATCATCACCCTCACGGTTTTCAGTGGATTGATTGTCATGATAGCAATCATTCTGTCTTTTCTTTTCTAAGACGGGCAGGCAATGAATATTTGATTTGTATTTTAAATCTGACCCCGGTACCAAGATTTAATTATCGGATTGGGGTGCCAGAACAGAGGGTCTATCAGGAGATCTTTAACAGCGATTCTGAATACTATGGAGGAAAGAATTTGGGTAACTGGGGAGAGGTAAAAGCAGAGCCTATTCCTGCCCATGGTTTTTCCTTTTCTTTAAGGCTCACCTTGCCACCGCTCGCCGGATTGATTTTTAAACCTGTTTAGCAAGGCAGCCACAATTTTTTTATCTGCCTCAAGTAAGGGCAATCGCTGAAGCTCTTCTAAATCCACCCAGCGGTATTTCACTGTGGGCAAAGGGCTGATTTTTCCCCCCTGATAGGAACAGAGAAAGACATAAAGAGTAACCGAAAATTTAGGATATGTATGACAAACCTGGGTGAAAAATTGATCAATTGAGATATCAATGCCCAATTCTTCTTTTATCTCCCGCAACAAACAAGTTTCAAGGACTTCATTCTCTTCCCTCTTCCCTCCAGGGAATTCCCATAACCCTGCATAAGGATCTCCATCAGGGCGAGAAGTGACCAAAACCTTTTCTTTATAGCGAATAACCGCCGCTGTAACTTCATAATGTTTCATAGAAGTGTAATATCACGACTATTTTCTTCTGGCAAGAAGTCAAAATTTAGAGTTTAAGTTAGCCAGGAGGCAGTTTGTCCACGTCAGAAAAGGATATAAAAGCCGAACATTTATCTTAAAATCCCCGAAATTAAATTTAGCTAGCACTCAGAGACAAGGCAAAATTGACCACTAGAACCTTCACCCTAACTTTCTCCCATAAAATGGGGAAGAGGTAAACAATCAATGGGCTTTTAAAAACAGCCTTGAGATAACACTTGCTTTCTAAAATACATTATGTTAAGAGGCTTATTATGAGATGTCCCTACTGTCATTATAACACATTTGATTTTCTAGATACCTGCCCTAAATGCGGAGCTGATTGGAAGGAATATAAAGAACGCTTTAATATTGTTGGTTTTAAACCTACCGAATTAAACTTCTTAGAGGACCTCTTGTCGGGTTCAGAGGAAATGGAAGAAGAACTCTTTTTGGATGTAGAGGAAAGCATAATATCTGGAACTCCTCCTTCCGGTGAGTTAAAAGAGGCCTCTTCTGATGAGGGTATATCTTTCCCTGCAGAAAGTTCTGAAACGACCTCAGAAACGCCTCCAGAACTGCCTATAGGTTTAGATGGAAAGGAGGAGTCTGAACCTAAAATCGTTTTTGAAGAAATAGGAAAGGCACGTGAGGCCTTAGAGGAACTGGAAGAGTTAGAACAATCTAGACCTGACACAGAAGCAGCATTGTCAGAATCAATTGAACCAAAACCCCAAGAGGCGGAGTTGCAAGGAAAGGCAGATTTGGATTTAAAAGAATTGGATTTAGAACTTCCGACAGGTTCTTTAGAAAAAGGGGAAAAGGCCGAACATTCAGAGCGTATAGATGAGGTAAAGGAATCAGTTTTAGACTTGGAGGAAATAGAACCTTCGGTGTTATTGGAAGAACCAGAGCCCCCTCCTTTAGAAATTCTAGAAGATATAGATAGTTCTGAAAAAGAAGAAAAATAGAAATATAAAGAAGTCAGAGTTTAGGAGTTTGTTAAGTAATTACTACCTACAAACAGGGTGATAAAGGTATACTTGGGTGGAAACAACAGGCGGCAGGTGTTATTTTTAAGCATTTAATATTTTAATTCTGGCATTTGGCGGTTTTGGAAAAACGTAGGATATATTTAAGGTAACCGAATTAACTCTACTCCTGGCGGTGTTTGTAAAGAAAAGAGGGTGTCTTTTAACACAGGATTATAGATAATTTTGGTAAAGGTTAAAGTATTAATATTGCCATAGAAATCAACTAGTTGAATTTTTGTTATCTGGTAGTCCTTTCTTGTTATCCATACGGTTACACCCCTGAGGCCAAGTCTTGAAGGGTAAGGAGAAAGAACTAGTTTTATTAAATTTTCTTCCTCTTTTAAACTTACTCTGAATAATTTGGTTACATTTTTCACGTCCAAAAATAAGGAAACAAGCAGGTGTTTATCAAAAAAGGTGTTTAACTTACCTACCATTACCTGCTTCTTTTTTTTATCATAGAACCAGATTTTGTTGCCATCGCTTATAATATGATAATCTTCAGGTATAATATAATTCCAGCGCATCTTGCTAGGCCGTTTGAGATACATAATTCCTTTTTTCTCTTTATTTTTTAATGGTCCCACCGTGATTACCTGCGTTTTTTGGATAAATTCAGCTTTTATTGTCTCTAACTTCCCACATCGCTCTTGAAATCTATCAAGAAACTCGGCTGGTGTAATGGC
>JAGHCL010000003.1 GCA_021160485.1 Candidatus Desulfofervidaceae bacterium | reverse complement strand
TTATCAATTATTTTTTTGATAATAATAAATTTGCCACAACACTCATTTCTTTATTCTGGACTCCTTCGATTTTGTTCTTTTTAGCCAATTTTTTAAGTGAATCTTCTAATACAACGCAACCTAATACTGCCGCAGGATCTTTTTCGTTAATTTTGATAAATTCTTGGGCTGAATTTAAAAAATCAGTTTTTATATTAATTGTTATATTTTCAGTAATTTCCGCAATTAATCCATTTTCAATATTATTTCGTGTTCCTTCAAGTATGCCTTTTACAATTTTTAATCCTTTTAAGGATTCCTGATTATAAGCGTTAATAACGCGCTGCGAATTGGGATGGCCAAAACCATAAATATATGTGACTACAGATAGTATTTCTGTCATTAATGATTCATATGCAGTTGTATTTTTAAACCATCCTTCCATACCTGAATGATACCAAGATTGTTCAACTTCAGGAGATTTTTGCAACAGATTGTCAATAGTTTTCAATAATTTTTCACTTTCATCCATATATTTTCCTATTAGGATTTATCAATTTTACTGCCCTAAGGACTACTTTCACGATTTAAATACAAACAAAGGTAACCCGATGAAAAATATCGTTATTCCTAACACCATGCAATATTTATAGGGTATAACCACTCGTCCTTTATAATGACCACTCACGATTGCTAAGAGTCCGCTACCGTTTCCAGGAACAAACTTCCTTTTTTTATTACTATTTCATATTCTGAAATTCGTGCCTTCATCCCAAATGCTCCATCCCTGAAAGGACCAGGTGGGGAAGCAAAAGGATATAAAACGCATGGTATAAACAAACCTAAAATCATTAATGCTTTCGAAATATTCGTACGTTTCACAGAATTCACACACCTAACTTTATTTTATTATTTTGCATTATTCATTATTTCCCTTCTACCATAGGTAGATACGCGGTGTCAAGAAAGATGTTATGTTCCTAAAAATCATTAAAAAATACACATCAATTTAATTTTTACTACTCCCTTAGTTGCCTTCACTCTCTTCGCCACAGCTTTGCCACCCATTTGCTTGAGGATGGCTATGATATTAGGACAGTTCAGGAGTTATTAGGACACAAACACTTACAAACCACTATGATTTATACCCATGTGGCCAAGAAAAATGCGCTTGGAGTAAGAAGCCCACTTGATAAATAAGAATCCTATTATGTTTTCTCATTTACACCATACTGATCACTGCTATTTATGTGTTAGGAATTATCATTTCTATTTGCTTTTTTTGTGCTGGCTTGGCTGGAAGCTAAACAGAGTGTCTTAGGATAGCAAACTAACAGTATTACTCTTATAATAGCTTGATTGGTTGAAACAAGGATTCTGGGAATATTTTTCATTTGTAGAAGGAAATCATAAATAACCAAAGTAGAGAAATAAAAAGTGGTTATACCTCAAGCTTGCCCTAAGCCAGACGCTGTGTTAGATTTGGGGCAAAATCTTTTAAGGAGGCAGCATTGGGGCCAATAACTCTAATTATCCTAGATGGCTGGGGACTAAATGCTCGCACTGAAGGTAATGCTGTAGCTTTGGCCCATACACCAGTCATGGATCATCTGCTGGCAACCTATCCCTGGACCACTCTTAAAGCCCATGGAGAGGCTGTGGGTTTACCCGAAGGGGTAATGGGCAATTCTGAAGTGGGACATTTAAATTTAGGAGCAGGTAGAATTGTGTATCAGGATGTAACTAGGATCAGTAAGGCCATTCGTGAAGGAAAGTTTTTTCAAAATCCTGTTTTAACTGAAGCTATGAGTAAAGCAAAAGGAAAGAAGCTACACCTATTGGGTCTGATTTCTGATGGACGGGTACATAGTTCAATGGATCATATTTACGGCCTTTTAGAGATGGCCAAAAGACATGGCTTAAAAGATGTCTTTATCCATGGATTTACTGATGGACGGGATACACCGCCAAAGAGTGCGTTAAAATACATTAAAGAAGTAGAGGGTTATATAAAGGAAATCGGCGTTGGAGAATTTGCTACCGTTTCTGGACGCTATTATGCCATGGATCGGGATACCCGCTGGGAGAGGACACAACTTGCCTATGAGGCAATGGTGCTGGGAGAAGGATTTAAAGCCCCTATGGCTACAGAGGCTGTAGAGCAGGCCTATGAGCGGGGAGAAACCGATGAGTTTATCAAGCCAACGGTAATTATAAAAAACGACCAACCAGTGGCCACCATTGACGATAAGGATGTGGTTATCGTCTTTAATTTTCGGGCCGATCGGGTAAGACAAATCACCAGGGCATTGACCCAAAAGGATTTTCCCTTCTTTGAGCGCAAGAAGCGGCCAGTTCTTTCCTATTTTGTTTGTATGACCGAATATGACCAGACATTTAATTTGCCTGTGGCCTTTCCACCGGAGCACTTAAAAAATATCCTAGGAGAAGTAATTAGTCAGCAGGGCTGGCGACAGTTGAGGATTGCCGAAACAGAAAAATATGCCCATGTAACTTATTTTTTTAATGGGGGCAAGGAAGAACCCTTCCCAGGTGAAGACCGTTGCCTTATTCCTTCACCAAAAGAGGTTCCTACCTATGATTTAAAACCTGAGATGAGTGCGCTTCAGGTTGAGGAAGAATTGATCAAGCGCCTTAAAGCCAGAAAGTATCAATTCATTGTGCTTAACTTTGCTAATGGTGATATGGTTGGTCATACGGGAGTGCTTGAAGCAGCCATTAAGGCCTGTGAAACGGTAGATCGGTGCCTGGGTAAAATTCTGGCAGAAATAGATAGGCAGAAAGGAATTGCCTTTGTTACAGCAGATCACGGTAACGCCGAACAAATGATAGACTATAAGACTGGTGTTCCCCATACAGCCCATACGTTAAATCCAGTTCCCTTTATTATGGTAAAAGAGCCAGTGCCAACTATAAAACTGAGGCCGGGCATTCTAGCTGATGTAGCTCCTACTATCCTCAAGGTAGCCGGTTTATCTATTCCAATAGAAATGACAGGGAAGTGTTTATTGTAGCCAGAGAATGAGTTTATGTGTTAAAAGTGTAAATGCATGACTACTCCCAAAATCCGTGATTGCCCTACAAGAAACCCCGCAAGTGTGCTAAAATAAAGCAATTTTGAAAAAACAGGTAGTCTCCCTATTTCGTGTTGGTGTATAATGGATACACATCAAACGATTGGGGG
>JAGHCL010000015.1 GCA_021160485.1 Candidatus Desulfofervidaceae bacterium | reverse complement strand
GTTTCTACTCAAAAAGCTTTAGAGATTTTAGATAAATACCAACTAAAACTTATTAACTATAACCCTCGTTCGGGCAAATACTATGTTAGGCTGGAACCAGGGCAAAAAATAAAAGTAATTATGCCGCAGTTACTTGCTTTACCGGAAGTAGAATATGTTGAACCTCATTATACCATTAGGGAAAATCTCTAATGAGAGAAGTAAAAAATATCTTATTTACAGAAAATATTGACCTTTCTTTATTAAAAAGAATACCCCTTCGTTTTGCTAAAACTAATCATATTTTGCCTTTAAGACAGGAAAATTCTAAACTTATTACCGCTGTTGCTGGAGACCAAGGTGTTTTGGCCTTGTTGGAACTAGCGAAGACGTTATCCCTTACCCCAGAGCCAATAAAGGTTGCTGAAACAGAACTGATGGAAGCGATTAATAAATGCTACGGACAACTTGGTTCAGCGGAAGAAGTTATGAGCCATATTAGTGGTGAGGATTTTTCGGCTATTGCTACCGAATTTGAATCTCCCCGTGATATTCTGGAATTAACAGAAGAAGCCCCTATTATTCGTCTTTTAAACGCCCTTTTGTTACAGGCAGTCAAAGAACGGGCCAGTGATATCCATATTGAACCTTATGAGAAGGAACTGGTGGTAAGGATGCGGATAGACGGCATTTTACACCGCGTTTTAACACCACCGAAGATAGTCCAAGAAGCCCTGATTAGCCGGATTAAAATTATGGCTAATTTAGATATTGCCGAAAAGCGATTGCCTCAAGATGGTAGGTTGAGAATATTAATTGCGGGAAGGGACATCGACATAAGGGTATCTATCGTTCCTACAAGTTTTGGGGAAAGAGTTGTACTCAGATTGTTGGATAGAAAACAGGGGGTGCTTGGTTTATGGGAAATAGGTCTGGAAAAAGAAGACGAAAAGATGCTAGAAGAACTGTTGCTCCGACCCAATGGAATTATTCTGGTCACTGGTCCTACAGGTAGTGGTAAAACTACGACTTTATACGCTGCCTTAAATCGTGTTCATAGTGAAAGTAAAAATATCATTACCATTGAAGATCCAGTAGAATATCAACTCAAAGGAGTGGGACAAATTCAGGTCAATCCTAAAATAGGACTCTCTTTTGCTTCAGGATTGCGTTCTATTTTACGCCAGGACCCAGATGTAATTATGGTAGGAGAAATAAGAGATAGGGAGACAGCAGAAATCGCTATTCAGGCTTCTTTAACTGGACACTTGGTTTTATCTACTCTACATACCAATGATGCGTCTAGTGCCATTACCCGATTAATAGAAATGGGAATAGAGCCCTTTTTAGTAGCTTCTTCCTTAATAGGAATTATTGCTCAGAGACTGGTAAGGGTAATTTGCCCTTACTGTAAAGAAGAATATTTTCCTTCAGAAGCAGAAAAGGCTTATTTTACAAATTCTGAACCCCGCTGCCTCTACCGGGGGAAAGGGTGTGAAAAGTGTAAACATACCAGCTATCTGGGAAGAACAGGGGTGTTTGAAATCCTGGTTGTGGATAAAGATTTGAGAACAATGATCACCGAACGCAGTGATAGCCAAAGTATAAAACAGCAGGCCATAATAAAAGGAATGAAGACCCTGAGGATGGATGGTTTAAATAAGGTTTTAAAAGGTATTACTACCTTAGAAGAAGTATTGAGAGTAACTCCTAAAGATGTCGAAATTTCACTATAAAGCCTACCGTCAGGATGGTGTAGAAGTCAATGGCATTTTAGAAGCCGAAGATGCTAAAGAGGCGGTAATAAGGCTTAAAGAACAAGGACTTTTTCCAAAAAATGTTAAAAAAGTCACTCCCCATAAGTGGTATAAATGGAATAGAACAGATATCTCACTTTTACCTCAAATTACTGCCCAACTTTCCACTCTTTTAAGTGCTGGCGTTCCTTTAATGGAGGCTTTGAATTCTTTAAAAAAAGAAAATAAGGGAAAATGGCAAGAGGTTTTGGCAAACATTGAAACTAAAGTGGCAGAAGGCTCTAGTCTAGCGAAGGCGCTGGAAATATATCCAGAAATTTTCCCGGAGTTTTATATAAACATGGTAGCAGCAGGAGAAAGTAGTGGAACTTTGGATCAGATATTGGCTAAACTGGCAGACTTTTTAGAAGAAAAAGAAAATTTGAAGACTCGGGTAAAAATGGCTATGATTTATCCTAGTTTTACTATTTGTGTGAGCTTTATTGTATTATTCTTGTTGTTTTCCCTCGTGGTGCCTAAAATAGTGAAAATTTTTGCTGACACAAAAGCAGCTTTACCGCTGGTTACGGTTGTTTTAATAAAAATCAGCCATTTTTTTCAAACTTACGGATGGTTTGTCTTTGTTGCTCTATTTGTATTTGCCTACAGTTTAAGAAAAGTCAAAAAGGCAAAAGCAATATGGCTGGATAAATTGTGGCTTAAAATACCGGGAGATGTCATTCAAAGTTTATATTGGGCAAGGCTTACAAGAATTTTTGGGCTCTTACTGGAAGGTGGAGTTCCTGTACTAAAGGCATTAGAATTAACCTCTAAATCGTTAGGGAATAAATACCTTGAAAACAAAGTATTAGAAGCAACCCAAAAGGTAGCCGAAGGAAGCAAAATTTCTCTTGCTTTAACCGATTTCCCGCCGGTACTTCTACAGTTAATCGCTACTGGTGAAAAAAGTGGACATTTAGTGGATATACTAAAAAAAGCAGCTGATAGTTATGAAGAAGCCTTTAGCAAAAAAATCCAAAAAACACTGACCTTGCTAGAGCCTACTATTATTCTTGTCATGGGAATGATCGTGGGTTTTATCGTCATGGCTATTTTATTACCTATTTTTCAATTAAACCAGTTGATAAAATAAATTTGTTGGGGGTGGCAAATGTATAGCAAGTGTAATAATAAAGGTTTTACTCTTTTAGAACTAATTGTAGTAATGTTTATCTTAGGCTTATTAGCCGTTATTGTCGCACCAAGAATTATAGGACGCACAGATGATGCCCGGATTACTAAAGCCAAAATCCAGATTAAAAATTTTGAAACGGCCCTTAAACTGTTCAAGATTGATAATGGCTTTTATCCCAGCACAGAACAAGGGCTAGAAGCCCTGATTCAAAAACCTACTATTGGCCGCATACCAACAAATTATCGTGAAGGTGGGTACCTAGAACAAAAAAAGATTCCTTTAGATCCATGGGGAAACCCTTATGTTTATACTTGTCCAGGAATACATGGAGACTTTGATATTATTTGTTATGGTGCAGATGGTCAGGAAGGCGGCGAGGGTAAGGATGCCGATATTACAAACTGGAATATTGAGTAAAGGCTTCAGCCTACTAGAACTAATTGTAGTTTTGGTTATACTTACCTTTGCCCTAAGTATCCTTTCCCCTTTATTTTATAAGTCGGAGACTTTGTATTTAAAGGCCGAAGTACAAAGAATAGTCTCTATAATTAGATATCTAGATGATAACGCGACTGCTCATAAACAGGTTTATAGATTAAAATTTAATTTTTCTCAAAAGCTTGTCCAGTGGGAGAAACCAGAGGGGTGGAAAACTCATAAGTTTAAATACCTACAGGATGTAAACCTTTTTTCTCGCGGAACAATAAACAAAGGGGAAGTAATAATTTTTTTTGAACCCACAGGAAATACAGAAGCAATGAAGATTCATTTTGGTAGTCAAGCACAGGAATTAACTGTTTTCTGGCAACCAGTGAGTGGAAGGGTAAAAATTTTACATGGATATCAATAGAGTAATTAAAAAGGGATTCACCCTACTGGAAGTTCTAATTGCTCTAGCTATTACGGGCATTTTACTAATTGTGCTTATATATACTTTAAATTACCATTTAGAATTAGTTCAAGAACAAGAAACAGCAACCATTGCTTATTTTCTAGCTAGAGAAAAAATCCAAGAAATAGAAAACAACCCTGTAGAAACCAAAGGTTTTTTTCGAGAACCGTACCAGGAGTATGCTTACATCACTTATATTCATCTTCTCCCTAACACCAATTTTTATGAAATCGGCGTAATTGTTAAAAAAGGCAGGTATGAATTTAAGATTAAAGAATACATCCCTAAAACAAGTTAAAAGTTTTTCAGGATTTACCTTAATTGAAGTGCTGGTAGCCTTTACTATTGGAGCATTTATTTTAACCGCCCTCTATACTAGCTTCTTTATGGCTTTGCGGGCGATTAAACGAGGCAGGAACGAGGTAATTAGACTTCAGGAGGCGAGAAGAGTAATGTGCATGATTGCCTCTGAATTAGCTTCAACCTTTGTGCAAACAGATAATACCTTTTTTAAATTGGAAGATAGGGAGATTTTTAATAAAACTGTTTCTCGTTTGCGCTTTACTACTTTTTCATTTCGGTACCCCGGAATTGTAAAGGTAAGTTATTATGCTTATGAAGATCACGACGGTAAAATTACATTATATAAGAGCTTTGGCTCTTTATTCAAAAACCAAACTACCAAGTGGGAAAAGCTGGATTTAATAGAAGATATAAACGAATTTAGAGTAGAAGTGCTACACCATGGAAAGTGGATTGCTACATGGGATACGGCTTTATCTCCCTTTTTGCCTGAGGCGATAAAGGTAACTTTAAGTTTAAATATAAACAATAAAGAATTCACATTATCACAAACGGTTTACCCACATATAGGTAAACCGTTGTTTTAAAGACATGCGGCATAATAATCAGGGAACAATATTATTACTAACATTAGTTATTCTTGCTATTCTGAGTACTTTAATTATAGAATTTAGTTATACCATTTATACCTCTATTAATGCCTTCCATAATTGGGAACAAGGGCAGAAATTATCCTACATTGCCCAGTCAGGAATCAAACTGGGAACACAGTTTATTAAAGAAACCTTAAAACAGACACAAATAAACCAGAGTGTAATGGTTTTATCCCCAGAATTGGGCTCTCCACTAGTTGGGGAAATACTGAAAGAAGAAAATTTAACCCTCCAAATAGAAGATGAAAATGCTAAATTCAATTTAAATAAGCTTGTTTCTCTTAATGGATTGGCCAATCAGGGGGCTTATGAAGCCCTTTGCCGTCTGCTAAACCAATTACATCTCTCCTCTGAAATAGCAGATAGGATAGTAGATTGGATAGACCCGGATCACGAGCCAAGGATTGATGATTCAGAAGAAGAGGCCAAAAATGCCCCTCTTGATAGTATAGATGAATTATGTATTATTCCAGGAATAAAGCCTGAAGCCTGTGAAAAACTCTTGCCTTATGTTACGATTTACAGTAATGGTTTAATTAACATTAATACGGCTTCAAAACCAGTGTTGAAATGTCTATCGAAAGATATTACCGCAGATTTAGCTAAACGAATTATTGATCATCGTCAGATAAATCCCTTTGAAAAGGCGGCGGATATAATGAAGGTCACCG
>JAGHCL010000148.1 GCA_021160485.1 Candidatus Desulfofervidaceae bacterium | reverse complement strand
TCTAAATTTCATCCCGATGTTTTCACATGCTTTGCCCTTTGCCCGAACATAGGTAGCTGACGCAGGATTTTCACCTACCCAAATAACGGCCAGGCATGGAGGACGACCTACTTTAGAGGTAAGTGTTTTTATTTCCTGGGCTAAATTTTTCCGAATGGAAGCAGCAATTTCTTTGCCATTAATAATTTTTGCCATAATTAACCTCCTATTAATTTTCTTCTTCCGATTTTCATCAAAATGCCGACAGCGATGAAATTTGTCAAAATAGCTGATCCCCCGTAACTCATGAAAGGAAGGGGTACACCCACTACGGGCAAAAGACCCAAGGCCATAGCAATGTTTATCACTGTTTGCCAGAAAAGCATAGCTGTTATTCCAGAGGCAAGGAGAAAACCAAAAGTATCCGTCGTTTTTTTACAAACCCTAAGCCCGGTTAAAAAAAGTAAAAAATAACATGTTAACAAGGTTATGCAACCTATAAACCCCCACTCTTCGGCAAAAACAGAGAAGATAAAATCAGTATAATGCTCAGGTAAAAACCGTAATTGTGTTTGCGTGCCTTTTAAAAAACCCTTTCCAAACAACTGTCCTGATCCCACAGTAATCTTGGATTGTAATATATGATAACCAATGCCAAAAGGATCCTTTTGGGGAAATAAGAATCCTAAAATTCTGGCTTTCTGGTAGTCTTTCAAAACAAACTGCCACATTAAGGGGGAGAGAAAACAACTGATTAAAACAGTGCCAATGATAACTTTGTTATTAACCCGACTTATAACGCAGAGGGAACCAAAAAGGATGGTTATAATCAAGGCTGTTCCTAAATCTGGCTCAAGGGCAATGAGAAATACAGGTCCAATGGTGAGGGAAAGTGCCTTTAAAAAAGAGTTTAAATCTTGAGATGGAGTTTCTGAATCACTGAAGTAACGAGCTAAAATGATGACAATTACCAGTTTAGCTAATTCTGAAGGCTGGATGGTAACAGGACCCAGAGGAAGCCATCGTCTGGCTCCCATTAAACGTGGGGCAAAAAATAGGGCTATAACCAGGAGTAAAATGGTTGCTATATAAATATGGTAGGCATAAAAATAGAACTTGCGGTAATCTATAAAGTTTATAATAAAGAGAAAGATAAAACCCATCCCAGCCCAGAGTAGTTGTTTTTTAAAAAGAATGGCCTTGACTCCAAGCTGATGGGTGGCGCTATACAGGTTAAGTAAGCCCAGAGAGACCAAAATTGTTAAAATCAGCAAAATTTGCCCTGATAGTGATTTTAAAAAACTACTACTATTTCTGCCCATCTAAATATGCCTCAATTAGGTCACGGGCCAGAGGAGCGGCTGTGGCTCCACCATGGCCACCATGTTCAATTAATACTACGACCACAATCTGCGGATTTTTTACTGGTGCAAAACCAGCAAACCAAGCATGATCTTGGTAAAAGGGAGAAACCTTGTTACTTTTCTTTTTAGGTAGAGAAATAACTTGAGCAGTTCCAGTCTTACCGGCTATGAGGATGTGATCAGACCGGGCCTTATATCCCGTGCCCAGGGGATTGTTCATTACCCCAGCTAGGGCTTGATTTATAATCTTTAAATTCCGTTTACTGATAGGCAACTTTGCTTTCAACGTAGGTTTTATTTCCCTAATTACTTTTCCTGTTGGTGAAGTTATTTTTAATACTACTTGAGGTCTGTAAATATTACCACCATTGGCTAAAGCTACAAAAAACTGAGCTATTTGTAAAGGTGTAACCAGGACCGCTCCTTGACCAATAGCCACATTGACTGTATCTCCCTTGTGCCAGCGTTTTCTCCTCGTCTGCCATTTCCAATCAGGTGTGGGGATAAGTCCATCTGCCTCTTTTATGCCTATACCCGTAGGATGTCCAAACCCACATTGACTGGCATATGAAGCTATTTTTTCAATTCCTAGGTCTATCCCCAATTGATAAAAGAAAACATCACATGACTGGATAAGAGCTTTTTTAATATCCACCCAACCATGACCACCTTTTTTCCAACAGCGAAAGATGTGATTTCCTAAAGGGAAAGTTCCATTACAATAAATCAGATCTCTTGGAGTGATCACTTTAGTTTGTAGCCCGGCTAAAGCCGTGACTACCTTAAAAATAGACCCCGGGGGATAAAGCCCGGCCGTAACTCGGTTTTCTAGGGGATGATATGGATTTTTTACAAGTTTTTGCCAGGTCTTTGGATCCAAACCTTGCACAAAAAGATTGGGGTCAAAATTAGGACTACTGACGAGGGCAAGAACTTCTCCATTGTGTGGATTAAGGGCAACAATAGCCCCTTTTTTATGTCTTAACAACCTTTCAGCAAATTTTTGCAAATGGATATCTATGCTTAAATAGATGTTATTGCCAGGTACCGGAGGGATTTCCTTAATTACGCGGAGGACACGTCCCAAGGCGTCCACTTCTAAATAACGCTTTCCTTTATACCCGGCCAGTTCTCTTTGCCAAGCCTTTTCTATACCAATCTGGCCAACAAAATCTGTTGGTTCAGCTCCAGGGAAGACATTTTCTTTGAGCTGTTCAGCCGTAATCAACCCCACATAACCTAGAAGGTGTGCTCCTAGAGAATGCAAGGGATAAAACCGAAGCGGGGTAACGGTAATTCTCAAGGCAGAATAGAAGTAAGAACGTGTTTCTATAGCCGTGACTTCTGTCCAGCTCAATTTCTTTTTTAAATAAATTGGTCGCAATGGGTATTTTAAGCTGTCTTTAAGCAATCCTTCCACTTCTTCAGGTGTTTTCTTTAAAATAGGGGCTAAAAATTTTGCATATTGTTTTAACACTTTGGGTTGATGCCGTGGTAGTTTTTGAGGATATAGTAAAAGGCAAAAGCAAGGTTGATTAGTCGCGAGAGTTACACCGTTTCTATCATAAATAATGCCTCGAGGGGGGGTAATAGATTCTACTTCAATGTGATTATTCTCAGCTAGATAAGCATATTTTTTACCGTTGATGAGCTGTAATAAAAGTAGTCTAAACACAATAATTAAGAATGCAATGACGATGATAAAACGGAGCAATTTAAGGTGTCTTTTCCAGCTTTCTAAAATTAGCTCCTGGTTAAGAGGCATTGTTAGAGGTAATTCCTTGAATTTTGAAGACAATAGGTGCTAGCAAGGCACCTTTTAATGCAAAGATAAAAACATCTTTTAGTTTATAAGAATAACCACTCAGATCAAAGAGGAAATCTAAACTATAATGCCACAGGTTGAGAGATAAAAAGATTATAAAGGCAAAGACAATTTGAGTAGGGTAATTATGCCAAATAAATTTTTGCTTTATTTGAGAAATAATCCACCCCATGAGTAAAAGACCACTTAAGTTAATACCAAAAGTGAGACTTTTGTATACATCCAGAAGTGCTCCCCAAAAAAATAACCAAACAAAACATGACTTTAAAGGGCACACTACCATATAAATTAAACTTAGCAAAAAAAAGATAAATCCCAAATGGCTAATCCAACTCGGTTGAGGAAAAATTGCCAGAAAAAACCACATCGCAGGCCATAGACCAAAGGTCAAAATAGCCTTTTTATTTTCAGTATTACTTGTTTTAATTCCTCTTCCCATAAGGTAACACAGGTGGTTTTAATAAAATAAGCACTTCTTCTAAACGCCGAAAATCTACACTGGTTTTAAGGATAATCTTTTTAAATATCTCTCCCCGTGAGGTAAAAACATTAATCACCTTTCCCACTGAAATTCCTTTAGGAAATATGCCATCCAAGCCAGAAGTGATAAATATATCTCCCTCTTTAATATCTTCAGTATTAGGAACATATATTACTTCTGCCAAGTTGATACCTGTACCTTTTAGAATCCCATGAACTCTTGTTCTCTGTGACATAACCTCTACACGACTATTTGGGTCTATGATCAATAGTACCTTGGCATAGTGTGGAGATAAACTCACTACCTGACCAACTATTCCTTGAAAATTTACCACTGGATAATACAAATTAACCCCGTCCTTTTTCCCTCTATCTAAGAAAATTATCCGAGGGCTGAAGTTAGGGGCATAGCTAATCACCCTTGCTCCTAAAGTAGGAAAAGTAAGTTTCTTCTTGAAAGAAAGTAATTTTTCTAAACGTTGGTTGGCAAGAAGGAGTTCTTGATAACTTATTTCTTTTGCCTGTAGGGACTCTAATCTCTTTTTTAAAACGAGATTTTCTCTTTTTACCTCTTTTAACTCAAAGTATTCCTCTTTAATATTCTGAAACTGATGCCAAATAGAGCTGATACCTTGAGCGATAGGGGCAGAACATTCAAGCAAAGCCCTTTCGCAAAAATGAAACTTAAAATTTAAAAAAATAAATGCAAATATGAGAATAAGAGCAGCAATAGCCCCTTTTTTCGTCCAAAACGCAGTAATTAACTTACGGAACCGCAACTTCTTTCAAAATAGAAATATTTTCTAAGGCCTTTCCTGCGCCTAAAACCACTGTTGTCAGGGGGTCATCAGCCGCAAATACAGGTAACTCGGTTTTCTCTCGCAATAACTTATCCAAACCTTTTAATAGTGCTCCCCCTCCGGTAAGCATGATGCCCTGATCCACAATATCGGCAGCCAGTTGAGGTGGAGTTTGTTCCAGAGCATCTTTCACCGTAGAAATAATTGTATCTATCTGTTCTTGGATGGCCGTTCTTACTTCCTCGGCTGTAATAGTTAGTGTTCGGGGGATACCTGAGATCAAATCTCTTCCTTTTACATCCATTGTTTTTTCTTCATCTTCTGGATAGGCGTTACCCAACTGAATTTTTACTTGTTCAGCAGTATGTTCACCAATAAGAAGGTTATACTTGTGTTTAATATACAACACAATAGCCTCATCCATTTTATCTCCAGCCACCCTGACAGACTTACTATAGACAATCCCAGCCAGAGAAATAACTGCTACTTCTGTTGTCCCCCCGCCAATATCTACTACCATATTGGCTTTGGGTTCTGTAATGGGTAAACCTGCTCCAATGGCTGCAGCCATGGGTTCTTCCATCAAGTATACCTCTCTTGCCCCAGCCAATTCAGCCGCTTCTTTTACGGCCCTTTTTTCTACCTGAGTAATGCCTGAAGGAATGGCGATAACCATACGTGGCCGGATAAGACTGCGACGGTTATGCACCTTGCGGATGAAATAGCGCAACATTTCTTCAGATACCTCAAAGTCAGCAATCACGCCATCTTTTAGAGGTCTTATTGCCTGGATATTGCCTGGTGTCTTTCCCAGCATAGATTTGGCTTCTTTCCCTACCGCAAGGACCTTATTGTTTCCCCGATAATCTCTTTTAACGGCCACTACAGATGGTTCGTTTAAAACAATTCCTTTCCCTCTGACGTAGACAAGGCTATTGGCTGTGCCTAAGTCCATGGCCAAGTCATTAGAAAACCAACCTAAAATATAATCAAAGACCATTATTTACTCCTTTCAAAGTATAGAAATAAATGCTAGCAGAAATCTCAACTTTTATCAACAAGGGGCAACTTATACTTTTGCTTGAGGTAAAATAGGACCTTCTCTTTTTGCTTTTCATCCGACGCAAACTTTAAATAGCTCTTCCAATGTTTATAAGCAAGGAGGGGTTTCCCCTGTTTTTCATAAATAAGGGCAAGATTATAATGTGCTTCGGCAAAATTTGGTTTTAAGACCGTGGCCATCTGGTAGTGTAACAAGGCTTCTTCCAAATGTCCTTGGTCTTCAAGTAAATTGGCATAATTGAAATGGACCTCGGCATTTTCAGGAGATTTTTTTAAGGCCAATTCATACCACATGGCTGCTTGAAACATTCTTCCCTGAATATAATAAATGTTGGCTAAGTTTATCATTGCTGGAACAAAATCTTTATTTAATTTAAGAGCCTCTAAATAGGCTTCTTCTGCTTGTGACATAGTTTCTGGGTTATCGTCTAACCAACACCCTCGTTTAAACC
>JAGHCL010000100.1 GCA_021160485.1 Candidatus Desulfofervidaceae bacterium | reverse complement strand
ATCTATATTAAAGAAAAATTTTCGGCTCAAAAGGGGAAAATCCCACCTCCACTTGTATGTGAAATTCCTAGAGTTGAAGAAGACTCTTATCTCGGAGAAACCTATGTTAGTCCTTTGGCTAATGTAGATAAATGTGTTAGTTGTCCAAATGCAGAAAGATATGGCTGTTATGATATCTGGGTGCCAGACTTATATGGAGAACTATGTGGTATCTGTCCTAATTGTGGTCATCATTTCCCCTTAGAGTATCAATGGTATTTGAATCGACTTTTTGATAAAAATTCAGTCAAAGAATTTAATGCGGAAATTGCTTCTGTAAATCCCCTTGGTTACAAAGGGTTTGATGAAAAGTTAAAACAAGCTCAGAAAAAAACAGGACGTTATAGTGCTATTATTACTTTTGATGCCAAACTCATGGATATTGCCCTCGTTGTAGCCATGCTTTATAGCGATTTTCGTAATGGCACAGTAGGAGCTGCGGAAGGAGAGAAATTTGTGCTTGCTTGTGAACGTGCCAAGTTATTAAGACGTCCATTTTTGGCTTATGTTCACGGCACAGCCGGTATTCGCATTCATGAAGGAACAATTGGTGTAGTGCAAATGCCCAAATGCACGGTAGCCGTGAGGGAATACATAGAATCCGGAGGACTTTATATTGTTGTTTATGACAATAATTCCTATGCAGGACCTGTAGCCAGTTTTTTAGGATGTGCTCCTTATCAATTTGCTATTCGTTCTTCACGCATAGGGTTTGCAGGACCACGGGTAATTCGTGAAACCACAGGACAGGAAATTCCACCGGACTATCATGCGGCTGAAAATGCTTTAAGACGTGGCCACATTCAGGGTATCTGGGATAGGCGAGAATTTAGAAAAAATCTGTATATGGCTTTAAGCACAATGGGTGGGAAAAATCTCTATTACCGGTAATGATGTAAAGGTATATGGGAAGAATATGGAAAATATAGATAAAATCATTGCAGAATACAAACAAAACCCTTTTCAGATTTATCCTGTTTTGACGCCCCATACTGGCATCGTTTCTATTAAAGTCAAAAAAGGCGAAAGGGTAAAGGGCCCCCAAGGGAAATGGCAAGAAAAGAAAGGAACTTTGCTTTATGTTATCTGTAGACAAGGAAATATAAAACCCATCTATGCACCCATTGATGGAGAAGTGACGGATATTTTAGAAGAACTTAATGGTAAATTTGTAGAAGCTAAGACACAACTTATGTCTATTAAACATAAATTGACTAAAGAAGAAGTTATCAACAAAATTCTGGAGCGTTTTTTATATATCTTTCGCGCACCTGAAACAGCTAAGTATTATCTAGCTTCGGATTTGAATCAAAAAATAGAACAAAAGGGAATGCAAACAGTAGTGGTTATGCCTGGAGATGAAATTTTAATTATGTCTAGGATGAAAAGGGATGTTCCTCTTATATACGAAGGGCAACCTGGAATTATCTACACCCTTTATTTCAAACCCAACACAACCGTCGTCTCCCAGGGAGAACCTCTTTTAGGCATTTGCCCTCCTGAACAACTCACATTCATTTCTAAATTGGTGAAAAGAATCAATCTGGAATGGGAAGAGGTATAACTCGTAATCTGAAAAGAGAAGAAACAATCCAAGGAAATCTGGCTCTTTTAAAACAGCAAGAGTTTAACAACCGCTACTCCCAGATAGGGGAAAGGGCAGAAAGAATTTGGCGAAGGGGAGAAATACTCGGTGCCTATCTTTATTGTTATTCTTCTGCTCACCGCACTATGGATATAGCCAAGCAATATATTGATCGTGCTCATAATCATGGGCAAATACCATACTCTGGCACAGTATTTATTGCAGAAGAACTCACGCAAGCACGAGGAAGATATAAAAGAGAATGGTTTGCTCCTCACGGTGGTTTGTGGTTCAGCTATATTCTCTTTCCAGAAGTTGAGTCTCCCTATCTTCATCTCTATCCTCTGGTTACAGGAATTGCCTGCTGCGAAGCTTTAAGAGATATGGGGATAGAAGTAAAACTTAAGTGGATAAATGACTTGATGTTTGCTGGACGCAAGCTGGGAGGTATTTTGGGAGAAACTTATTTTTCACCTTCCAAGGAAACCTACCTCATCTTTGGTATTGGTATTAATGTGAACAATTTCCTGCCCGAAGTTATAAAGCATTTGGCGATTTCCATAAAAGAAATTACCAAAGAAGAAACGGACTTAGATGCTATTTTATGCTTGACGCTCGTAAAGCTGATTTGGTATATTGGATTGTTACATGAGGCAGAAATAGTAGGAGATACCAGGGAAATAATTGAAATCTGGCGGCAATATACTGACTCATTAGGGCGTGAAGCCATCTATGGTGAGGATTTAATCAGACGAAAAGGGGAAAAAGTGGAGATTTTAGACATTGATCCCTATGGAGGGTTAGTCATTCGCTCTTGCAAAACTAAAGATATCCGCACAGTTTATTCTGGTGAGTTAATTTATTTGTCAAAGAGGAAAAGATGGCTAAGATAGATGCCTTTTTTAAGTTGATGCATGAATACCAAGCCTCAGATTTACATCTCTTAGTAGGTTCTCCTCCTATTTTGCGCATCCATGGTGAATTGCAGAAGGTAAAATATAAGGTATTGGATGAAGCTGAACTCAAACCCATGCTCTATGAAATTATTACCGAATATCAAATGAAGATATTTGAAGAAACAGGCGATTTGGACTTCGCTTACGAAGTGCCTGGATTAGCCAGATACAGGGCTAATTATTTCATGCACAAGAAGGGAATTGGAGCAGCCTTTCGTGAAATTCCACATCAGATTAAGACCATAGACGAATTGCACTTGCCTCAAGTTCTAAAAAGTATGGCGATGCTGCCTAAAGGATTTGTTTTGGTCACTGGCCCTACAGGTAGTGGTAAATCTACCACCTTGGCTGCCATTATTGATTACGCTAATGAGAGAAGAAAAGCCAGAATTATTACCATTGAAGATCCGATAGAATTCGTTCATCCTCATAAAAATTGTATTATTACCCATCGGGAAGTAGGCACCCATACTAAATCATTTGCGGCGGCCTTACGAAGTGCTTTAAGAGAAGATCCAGATATTATCCTAGTAGGAGAAATTAGAGATCTAGAGACGGCTCGTTTGGCCATGGAAGCAGCTGCTACTGGCCACCTTGTTTTCAGCACTCTTCACACCATTGGAGCAACAAAAACGGTAGAGAGAATAGTAGAAATGTTCCCTACTGATGAACAAAACCTTACCCGCTCGCTTCTTGCAGATGTAATCAGGGGGATTATTTCTCAAACCCTTTTTAAACGTGTGGATAAGCCTGGAAGGGTGGCCGCTCTGGAAATTATGGTTGGCACTTATGGCGTAAGAAATCTCATTAGGGAAAATAAGACCCATCAACTTTCCTCCCTTATTCAAACAGGGAAAAGGTATGGAATGCAAACTTTGGATGATGCCATTATGGATCTCTTAGGAAGGGGATGGATAGACCCTGAAGATGCCTATTTGAATGCTATAGATAAATCAAAATTTAAATCATTTTTAAAACATATCCCTAAGGATTTTACTGAAGTATAAATAGTTATTGCAACTATCCCAAAAGGGGAGACAGAAAGAACACTTGAACGCAACATGCATTTATGCATATATATGTTTATGCATGGTACTAGAGTGGGGAAAAGAATATTGTAAAGAGTGCTTAAATGGATAAAAAGATTGTAAATTTTTTCATTAAAAAGGTTATAGAAACATATCCGAAGTTATCTGATATTATTTTTACCCCCTATCAACCTCTAGAAATAATCCTCCACGGTCAGGTCCAGCGGTTAAATATAAGTGGATTAAAAAAGCTTTCTCCATTTCAAACTGAAAGTATTGCCCTCGCCTTAATAAACAACAAACGCCGTCTGTTGCGGGAGTTAATTACCACAGGCTCTTGTGATCTATCACATCAGGTAGGTAATATTCGCTTGCGTGTAAATATCTTCTCTCAACGTACGGGTTACGCCATCGTTATGCGCAAGTTACCTGAAAGTATACCTACCATAGAAGAGCTAAATTTACCCTCTGTGTTTAAAGAAATCGCAAAAGAGGTTTCAGGGATTGTTCTTTTTGCCGGTCCCACTGGTAGCGGTAAATCTACTTCTATTGCTGCCATTTTAGAAGAAATTAATCGCAATAAGTCAGTACATATTATTACTCTGGAAGACCCAATTGAATTTACTTTCACTCCCTATAAATCAACCTTTAACCAAAGGGAATTGGGAACTGATTTTAATGACTTTGCTACTGCATTAAGGGCCGCCCTACGTCAGGCTCCCCATGTAATCATGGTCGGTGAAATGCGCGATGTGGAAACAGTCAAAATAGCTTTAAGCGCAGCCGAAACAGGGCACCTAGTATTAAGCACTATTCATGCTACCTATGCTGGTCAGGTAATCCACAGAATAGTAGATATGCTTGGAAAAGCAGAAGAACAATTTGCCCGTATTCGTTTGGCTGGGTCTTTGAGATGGATCATTTGCCAAAAATTGTTACCAACACAGGATGGAAAACGTCTCGCCATCTTTGAAATCTTAAAAAACACCCTCAGGGTTCAGGATGCCATTTTGGGCCAGGGTGAACAGGAAACATTCTATGACATTCTCACCAAAGGCAGCACTTTTGGTATGCAGACTTTTGACCAATGTTTAATCCGTGCCTACGAAAAGGGAATAATAGATGAAGATACAGCCCTTATTCATGCCACCTTCCGCTCAGTTGTAAGAAGGGGAATTGACCAAATAAAAGTCAAACGAGGAGAAATCACTTCTGAAATAGAAGGTTTAACCGTAGAGGAAGAAACTAAAGATAGCTTTGAATTGCTTTAAGGATTTAACTAACTATGCGTGTATTATTAATAGCTATCCCTGAAAACATTGGCGATGTAATTCACAAGGCATTCCAAGAATTGGGTTGGGAAGCAGAGATAATTCAGGTGGAAGAAGAACAAACTGCGCTGCAAAGGCTTATTATCGGCAATTACAACATGGTTTTTTTGAACGCCGGTTTCCTTCAAAACCACCCTAAAATAGAACAGGCTCTATTTCACATTCCCATAGAAAAGAGAAGAAACACCATTTTCATTTTGATAGATGCAGAAATGAAAACCTTTGATCAAATTGGTGCCTTTGTAAAAAACGTGAATGCTGTTATCAATGTCAAAGACCTACCATATCTTTCTAAATTCCTTCCACAAATAGTAGAAACGCACGATGCCCTTTATCGGGGCTTTCAAAAAATAAGGGAAGAATTGGAGTTAGCCTAAAACAAGTGGCAGGCAATCCAGTGGCCTGTTTTTATTTCCTTTAAAGGTGGCTCTTCCTTTTTGCAAATTTCCTTTACATACTTACAGCGAGGATGGAAACAACACCCGGTAGGCAAATGTAAAGGATTGGGGGGTTCTCCCACAGGTATATCCAGTTTTTTTTGTTCTAAAGTAGGAACAGAAGACCAAAGCAAAGTTGTATAAGGATGGTGCGCAGATAGAAAATCTTTTCTTTCCATAATTTCAATAATTTTACCCAAATACATTACTGCTATCCTATCAGCTATTTCGGCAAGTAGGCTTAAATTATGGGATATAAAAAGGTATGTAATCTGCCTTTGGGTTTGAATCTTCAATAATAAATTAATGATTTGAGCCTGGACAGAAACGTCCAAAGAAGAAGTAGGTTCGTCCGCTATTATAAGTTGAGGTTCCAATATAAGGGCACGGGCAATGGCTACTCTCTGTCTCTGTCCCCCAGAAAGTTCATGGGGATAAACATGCTTAATTTTGGGAGGTAACCCGACTTCTTGTAAAATTTGGGCCACACGTTTTTCCCTTTCTTTCTCTCCCCCCAGGTGATGAACAATTAAAGGCTCCTTTAAAATTTGTCCTATACTGTGTTTGGGATTTAAAGAGGCAAAAGGATCTTGAAAAATAGGTTGGATAAAACGACGCCAGGATTTTAGTTTACCTGGAGACAAGGTAGTAAGGCAGGTATCTTGCCACCAAATCTCACCTGCATCCGGTCTTTCCAAAAGCAGCAGTAATTTCCCCAGAGTGGATTTCCCACAACCACTCTCCCCAACCAGACCTAACAATTCTCCTTTTTTTATTTCCAAATCAACTACGTTTACCGCCGTAAGGGTTAAAGACTTAAGACTGAAAGGATGCGGTCTAACTTTATAGCGTTTCAAGAGAGCCTTTGCTTTTAAAATCATAGTTTCTATCTACCTAATCTCTGTTAATCCAAGTATGGACAGACTATCAAAATAATTTCGTTAGCACACAGGAACAGTTAAAAAACAATTTGCCATCTTTCCTTTGACCTTACAGGATTTAATCATCCTATTCATAAAGCCAACAGGCTACTTTATGCCCAGGAGAAATTTCTTTAAGTAAAGGCCTCTGAGTTAAACAAATACTCATTTTTTTAGGACACCGCGGGACAAAAGGGCAACAAATCTCGATATTAAATGCTTCCCCCTCAGGAATAGCCTTTAAGGACCTCTTCTTGACAGACACATGTTCTATGTGAGGAATTGCTTTCAATAAACCATTTGTGTAAGGATGAAATGGTCTTGTAAAAATCTCTTCTGTGCTTGCTGTTTCCACAATATTACCTGCATACATAACCGCGATACGTTCAGCAATCTGGGCAACTACCGTCAAGTCATGCGAAATAAAAAGAATGCTCATTTCCATTTCTTTTTTTAGCTTCTGGAACAACGTAAGTATCTGAGCCTGGACTGTAACATCAAGGGCTGTTGTAGGCTCATCTGCTATCAATAATGCAGGTTGAGCAGCTAAGGCCATGGCAATCATTACCCGCTGCCGCATGCCCCCACTTAACTGATGCGGATAAGCATTTACACGTGACTCTGCTCCTGGAATACCTACTAATTTCAATAACTCTATTGTCTTATACCTACTCTCTTTTTTTGTATAGCCAAAATGATAATTAAAGACCTCTTCAATTTGCTCACCAATGGTAAAAACAGGATTGAGGGCAGTCATGGGGTCTTGAAAGACCATAGCGATTTTACGTCCCCGCAAACGATGTATTTCTTCCTCTGGCAGGGTTAATATATTCTGTCCTTCGAATTTAATCTCTCCTTTTACGACTTCTCCTGGAGAAGGCACCAAACGAAGAAGAGATAAGGCTGTTATACTTTTACCAGAACCCGATTCCCCCACCAAGCCCAAACTTTCGTTGGCTGCAATAGAAAAAGAAACTCCATTGACTGCTTTAATAATACCAGATTTTTTCTTAAACCAGATATGAAGGTCTTTAACTTCAAGTAACATAGTGTAAATTAATGATGTGGAATTAAAACAACTAATCACTAACAACGACACATCATGTTGTGCCACCCACGATAATTTCAGGGATAAGCAGTGTAGGTTGTCCATCGCTTACTGGCACGTGTTGTCCGTCCTTACCACAAGTTCCGATACCAAAATCCAAATCATTTCCTACCATTGTAATAGACTGCAATACGTTAGGGCCATTGCCCACTAAAGTGGCCCCACGCACAGGTTCTCCAATTTGTCCCTTTTCCAACAGATAGGCCTCACTTATTTCAAAAACAAAGTCTCCATTAACTGTATTTACTTGTCCTCCACCCATCTTGCGCACAAACAGGCCTTTTTCTACCGTTTTTATTATCTCCTCTGGCGGAGTCTTACCTGGAGCAATATAGGTGTTTGCCATTCTTGGAATGGGCTTATGTTTATAAGACTGGCGTCTCCCATGGCCATTACTGTCTACACCCTGTTTAAACGCATACTCTAAATTGTAAAGATAAGTTTTCAAAACGCCATTTTCTATAAGAGTAACCTTTTGGGCAGGAACTCCTTCATCATCATAAACATACGAGCCGTAATTCCCTTCCCGGGTAGGGTCATCGATAACCGTAATCAAGGGTGAAGCTACCTGCTCTCCAAGTTTGTGTGCATATACAGAAAGCCCTTCTAAAGCTAAATCGGCTTCTAGGCCATGACCTATGGCTTCATGAATCATAGTTCCGCCTGCTTCACTAGATAACACCACTGGCATTTTCCCACTAGGAGCCGGGCGGGCTTTAAGCATCTTTAAAGCCCGTTCAACCGCTATTTCTGCCACTTCCTCAGGTGATTTAGTCTCAAATAATTCCATTCCTTTTGTAGCACCAATGGGTTCATAACCTGTCTGGAGCACGCCATCTTTTTCAGCCACAGCCTGAACGTAAAACACAAGCCGCATCTGAAGTTCTTCCGAAAAATGTCCTAAAGAAGTCATTATCTTAATCTTCCTCATGTGCTCACGGTACGTCACTTTCACCTGGCAAATGACAGGACTCTTATCCCAAGCCACTTTTTCTGCCCTTTGCACTAATACTATTTTCTCCGGTAGAGGTATTTGCCAGGGAGAGAGTCTTAGCGGCGTCTTTACAGAAGCTAGTTTTTGAATATCGCTCAAATTCCCTTCTTGTCTTTTTATTTCGGTAGAAAGAAAACTCGCTAACTCATACAAATTAGCCGGAGATAAATCATTAGTAAACCCATAAAGTGTTTTTCCTTCTCTCAAAACACGTAGGCCAATCCCTGCATCTACACCATATGTTATTTTTTCCAGTTTTTTATTCTCAGCGACAATAGTGGTTCCTAAGCTTTCTTCCCAGAAGATATCTGCCAGGTCGGCATTTTTACTTAGCAACCTCAGTATCTTTTGTAAATCGTAAATACTAACCTCTTTCATCACAATTTCCCCTGCCCACTACTCTAGGATCATTCCAAATAAAAAAGGGGAGTTCACCACTCCCCTTCAACACCGTTTAGTTAGCAAAACTATTTTAAATCTCTTCTACAGTAATGCAATTATCAGGACAGACTTCCACACAACTTTCACAACCCACACATTCATCAGCATTTACTGGTTCGGATTTTCCATCTACGATTTCCCATACATTAACTGGACAAATTTCTACACACTCCCCACATCCTGTACAACAATCTTTGTCATTGCTAGGTTTAAACGCCATGTCACCCTCCTTACTAAAATTTTGTTTGCTTTGTAGCATTTAAAAAAATTCTTGTAAACATCTCTTTTT
>JAGHCL010000191.1 GCA_021160485.1 Candidatus Desulfofervidaceae bacterium | reverse complement strand
GGTTTAAACGGTTGGAAGTATATGGCATGTTAATTTTAATTCTTCTCTTGTTTAGTGGGGCAATAGATTATTTTATTCTTCCGCCCTTACATTTTTTGGTGAGGGCATTTTTGGGTTAGATGCAACTAAAAGTTACAGAGTTTTTTTATAGTATTCAAGGAGAAACTTCTTATTTAGGATTCCCCTGTATTTTTGTGCGTCTCACCGGCTGTAATCTCCGCTGTCGCTATTGCGATACCACCTATGCCTTTGAGGGAGGAAGAGATTATCCGCTGGAAGAAATTCTGGCATTTATTCATTCTTATAAAACAAAATTGGTGGCGATTACAGGAGGAGAACCTTTATTACAAAAGCCAGTTATTCCATTGACCCAGCAATTGTTAAATGAAGATTACACTGTACTTGTAGAAACCAATGGCAGCCTTCCTATTAAAGTTTTACCCTCAGGGGTTATCCGGATTGTAGATATCAAATGTCCTGGCAGTGGAATGAGCGATTATATAAATTGGGGAAATATCGCCGCATTGAAGCCTGAAGATGAGGTGAAGTTTGTTATTTCTAATCGTGAAGACTATGAATGGGCAAAAAAGGTAGTTGAGCAATATCGTTTATTAGAGCGATGTCAGGTTTTATTTGCACCAGTGTTTACACAACTGGATTTACGTCTTCTGGCTGAGTGGTTGTTAGCAGACCAGATAGGCATAAGGCTTCAGCCACAACTACATAAGCTTATATGGGGAGAAAAAAGGGGGGTATGATGCTGGTCAAAGATATAATGAAGAGGAATGTATATACAACTACCAAGGGTGCAACCTTAGGCACCTGCGCAGATATCATGGCCAAAAAAGGAATAGGCTCGGTGGTGATTACAGAAGAAAATAGACCTGTCAATATTGTTACTGAATCGGATATCATAAAGGGAGTTTGCTTGTTCAACTCTATAGATGTGTCTGTAGAGAAGCTGATTAAACAATTAAAACCAAAGAAAAAGCTGATTACGGCTCTTGAAGATAAGACCTATTATGAGTGTTATCAAATTTTACTCAAGCATAAGATTAAACACCTTGTGATTGTGAACAAAAGCGGAAATTTAAGAGGCATTGTCTCTTATGCTGATTTTGTTCAGTTTCTTAATGATTTTTCTGTTAAAGATGCTCTGACTTCTGTATATAACAAACGGTTTTTAGAATTTACTTTAGAAAAATTTAGCATAGAAAAAACAAAGTTTTCTGTGGTCTTTATTGATCTGGATTATTTTAAAAAGGTAAATGACCAATATAGGCATCGGGTAGGTGACATTTTGTTAAAAGAAGTAGCACAATTTTTACAGAGAAGCATTAGAAATACTGATCTTTTGTTCCGTTATGGCGGAGATGAGTTTACTATTTTAGCTCTAAACACATCTGAAGGAGCAGCAGAAAAGATGACCTTGAAGCTTCTTCAGTTGATTAAAGAAATATTTTTTGATATTTTGGGACACAAAATTAAAATTAGTTTCAGTGCAGGGATAGCTTCTAATTATGATAGAGATTATTCTAACTTGTGGGAAGTTATAGAATTGGCAGACAAGGCCCTTTATTGGGCAAAGGAAACAGGGAGGGGGAAAGTTTGCGTTTTTAATGAGAAAATGAGAGAGGGTAGACAGTGGAGTTCAGGTTAAATCAGTCCAAGATTGAGATAGTTAAGGGAGATATTACTCAATTAAATGTAGATGCCATTGTTAATGCTGCCGGAGAGAATTTGGTTATGGGTGGTGGAGTTGCTGGAGCAATTTTACGGGCCGGGGGATACGAAATTCAAGCAGAATGTAATAAGCTAGCCCCGATTAAAGCAGGAGAAGCAGTTATTACTACCGGGGGCAAACTGAAAGCCCGCTATGTCATCCATGCCGTGGGACCACGCTGGGGAGAAGGAAATGAAGGGACAAAGTTGCGTGATGCGGTTCTAAATAGTCTGAAATTGGCAGAAACATATAAGCTTAAAACACTTGCTTTCCCTGCGATTAGCACTGGCATTTTTGGTTGTCCTAAAGAATGGGCGGCCCAAATTATGCTTAAAACGACAATTGATTATTTACAAAAAGGCTCCTGTTTAGAAAAGGTCGTTTTTTGTCTTTACAGTCAGGAGGCCTATGATATCTGGCAGAAAATATTACAGCAATTAAGTTTCAACAGTGGTGAACTGTGAACTAACTCCTAGTTCTAACTTCTACTTTATAAATGGAGCTCTGGATAAAATTTGGAAAAGGCCCAGCGAGAATTTCACTTGACAAAAATTTCTAGTTTGATAAGAATGCGATTATGGAAGCCCTTTTACACCGTTTGGCTGAGCAAATTCTAAATCTGGATGAAGCTTCCCTTACTAGCCTTTTAGAGAAATACCGGGCTAAAATCCAACAATTTGAACCTACCAAAGAGTGGGAAAAGGCCGTTATCGTCTTTTTTATGATCAACGGGGTAAAGGTAAAAAACTTGATGTTTAATGAGCAGATGTTGAGAAAAAGTGTAGTGCCGAAAAATCCAAAAGAAGTTTCTTCTAAGCCCCACTTAAAATTGATTAAATAAATAGTTAAAGAAGTTTATATGTTCATACCATGTGGATTTTTGCAAAAATTGCTGAAAAACGAATTCAGGAAGCGATAGAAAAAGGGGAATTTGATAATCTTCCTGGTAAAGGGAAACCTTTACCTTTAGAAGATGACAGTCACATTCCCCATGAGCTTCGCATGGCTTATAAGATATTGAAAAATGCCGGTTGTCTCCCTCCGGAAATACAAATTAAAAAAGAGATTCTTGAGTTGAAAGAGTTATTAGACGGTCTGGAAGATGAGAAGGAAATTTATCTGTGCTGCCGCCGTCTTAACTTTCTCATTATGAAACTCAATATGGTTCGTCCTACCTCTCCATTACTGGAAGAAGGACAGGTTTATTACAAAAAACTTATCTATCGTATGGCCAAAAACAGGGGGAAGGTAAGTTTCTAATTTACCTCCTTGACAATCCCTCTCCCTTTTCTTAAAACTCTCTTGTGTCCAAGCGGCTCTTTTTAATAGATGGAAGTTCTTATATTTATCGGGCTTATCATGCCTTAACTCCCCTTTCTAATTCCAAGGGATTCCCTACTCACGCCATTTATGGCGTGACCAATATGCTTTTAAAGATCTTGCGTGAAAAAAAACCAGAGTATATAGCAATTATATTTGATACTAAAGGACCAACTTTTCGGCATAAAGAAAGTCCTACCTATAAGGCCAATCGTCCACAAATGCCAGAGGATTTAGCCCAGCAAATTCCTTATATTAAACGTATTGTTGAAGCTCTGGGTCTGCCTGTATTGGAAAAGGAAGGTTTCGAAGCAGATGATACTATTGCTACTTTATGTAAGCATTTTGCCAGCGAGGATGTTGACATAGTAGTGGTTTCTGGCGACAAGGATTTACATCAGTTACTTTCTTCTAAGGTTATTATATGGGACTCTATGAGAGATAAAGTATTGAAAGAGGAAGACATTATAAAGAAGTATAAACTTCCACCCGTTCGTCTTAAAGAGATAATGGCCTTAACCGGAGATAAAATTGATAATATCCCAGGTGTACCAGGTGTGGGAGAAAAAACAGCTATAAAGCTCTTACAGCAGTTTGGTTCCCTAGAGACACTGTTATCACGTCTAAATGAAGTAAAACCAGAGAGAATAAAGAAAAATCTAATTGCATGCAAGGAGCAGATTAGGACCAACTTAAAGCTGGTAAATCTTGATGATAGTGTTCCCCTGAAAGTTACCCTTAGAGATTTACGCCTTGGCAAACAGGACAAAGAGACATTAAAGCATTTATTTGAAGAATTTGAATTCAGAAGGCTTTTAAAAGAACTTCTCCCTTATCAATCCCTGTCGGAGGCTAAATATTATACTGTTTTGGACAAAAGGGCGTTGAGAGAAATGGTGAAAAGGTTAAAAAAGACTGATGCCTTCGCTTTGCGTCTAGAAACTCACGGCAAAGATGCACTCTCAGCCGAGATTGTAGGTATTTCTTTTTGCTTTCAACCAGGCAAGGCCTGGTATCTCCCACTAGGCCACTTTTATCTAGGAGTGCCTCCTCAATTATCTATAAAAGAGGTACTAAATCTATTGAAACCTGTTTTGGAGAATGAAGAAATAAGTAAAGTTGGTCATAACATAAAGTATGATATGCTTGTTTTGCGACGTTATGATATTGAGCTCAAAGGAATTGCCTTTGACACAATGGTGGCAGCCTATACTCTTAATCCAACACAGACGAATTACAGTCTGGAAGAATTGGCCCAGATTTACTTAAAAATAAAAAAGAGGGAACTTAAAGACATTGTTCGTCAAGGTCGGAAGGAGATGCCATTTTCTCAGGTAGACATAGATACTGCCAGGGATTATGCCTGCGAAGAGGTAGATGTTACTTTGAAATTGGAGAAGTTATTTGAGGCACGGCTAAAAGAGTCTTCTCAGCAAAGGTTATTCCGAGAGATAGAAATGCCTTTGATACCTGTACTGGCAGATATGGAATGGTGGGGAGTAAAGATTGACCAGGAGTATTTAAAATACCTTTCTCATACATTTGCTAGCCAATTGCGGGAAATAGAAAGGCGCATTTTTGCACTTGCTGGAGAGGAGTTTAACATTAATTCTCCTGCCCAGTTGAGATATATTTTGTTTGAAAAATTGGGTTTGCCGCCAGTAAAGAAAACCCGGGGTAAAACGGGTTATTCAACTGATGCAGAAGTGTTAAACGCCCTTGCCCTTATTCACCCTTTGGCCAGAGAGGTGGTTCGTTATCGCATGTTGATGAAGCTCAAATCTGGCTATGTAGATGCCTTGCCCCAGATGGTAAGTTCCCATACTGGTCGCATCCACACCTTCTACAATCAGGCGGTGACGGCTACGGGACGATTAAGCAGTAGCGAACCCAATTTACAAAACATTCCTGCCCGAGGGGAAGAGGGCAGGAGTATACGACAGGCATTTATCCCTGAGACTGGCTGGTTATACCTGGCTGCGGATTACTCCCAGATTGAACTTCGCCTTTTAGCCCACTTTTCCCAAGATGAGGCTTTACTGACAGCCTTTCAGCAAGGGGAAGATATTCATACTCGCACTGCGGCAGAGATTTTTCAGGTCAGTCCTGAATTTGTTACGCCAGATATGCGTCAGCAAGCCAAGGTCATCAATTTTGGCATTATTTATGGAATGAGTCCTTATGGGCTTTCTAAAGAACTGGGGATTGAGGTCTCGGTAGCGAAAAAATATATTGACCAATACTTTGCGCGCTATCCAGGGGTAAAGGCATATATTGAAACTAGTCTAGAAAAGGCCAAAGAAACTGGCTATGTGGAAACACTATTTAAACGCAAGCGTCTTTTACCTGAGATTAAATCCAAAAATCAAATTATGCGCAAGGCAGCAGAGAGGATTGCTATTAACACTCCTATTCAGGGGACGGCTGCTGAAATCATTAAGATTGCCATGATCCGTCTCTGGCGTTCTTTAAAAAAAGAGGGATTGAAAACGAAAATGATTATGCAAGTGCATGATGAGCTTATCTTTGAGTTACCTCCAGAAGAAGAGGAGATATTGATACCTTTAGTCAAAAATACAATGGAACAAGTAGTATCTTTAAAAGTGCCTCTGGAGGTAAAGGTTAAATTGGGTAGAAACTGGGCTGAAGTGAGCTAGTCCTCTCTTGGGAGAAAAAATACAATTTCATCCTTTTCAGTAAGACCCATTGTCTGGCGCACAATAGTTTTGAAATAAGTAGGGTCTGTTTTTAACCGCTTAATTCTTCTTTTATATTCGCTATTTTCTTTTGCCAGTCGCTGGTTTTGTTGAAGGATACGTGCCCGGGTTTTTTGGAGACGGCAGAGATCCAAATAACCGTTTTTTCCAAAAACGATTAACGTAAAGGAAGAAATAATAATGGCAATAAGTAAAAAAAACTCCCTTCTCATCAATGAAGAATATAACATAAATTTGAAATAAATGGCAATAGCAAATGACCGCTAATTTACTTGCTTATTGTGTATTACCCTCAATGGTTGGATTTTTTGAAAAATTCAATTTTTTAAAGCTTGACTTGCTTTGCTTAAATTTATATAAGTTGTTTGGAGAAGGGATGCCGCTACGGTGGTATTCCTTCAAGCAAAGCCTCTGCTGAAGCTTTGATGGCCTTCTTCCGCTTTTCAGCAGAGGCTCTTTTAAAAGGGGGGAGAGCATGACTCCAGATGAAGAAAAGATTTTAAAGATTACAAAAGAAATCATGATAAAGTTTATTGAGATGGGTAGAATTTCTCCTACAGGTTTTTCTCAGAGTTTTAAGGAGGTTTATAAAACGATAAAAGAAACACTAGAAGAAGAAAAACATATCAGGCGAAAAAAGAGTTAATGCACCGTTTGTGCCTAGAAAGTTTAAATGTGGTTCTTGTGCATCCTGCTAATGCAGGTAATATTGGGGCGACGGCTAGGGTTTTAAAAAATTTTGGTGTAAAGACACTTATTTTAGTAAAACCAAAAGTTTCTCCTCTCCACCCTGAGGCATTATCCCGTGCATGTAAAGCTCAAGATATTCTTTATAATGCAGTTGTTTTTAATTCTTTAGAAGATGCTTTGGCTCCATTTCACTATGTAGTTGGCACTACTGCCAGGGCACGATATAAGAGAAGTGTAGTTTTTCCAAGGGAGATAGCTTCTTATCTAACAGCCCTATCTGGTAAAAATAAAATTGCCCTTCTTTTTGGCCCTGAAAGGACGGGTTTAACTAACAAGGTTCTTGATATGTGTCATGCTCTTGTAACTATTCCTACTGCCCCTGAACATTCCTCATTGAATTTGGCCCAGGCAGTAGGGGTAATACTTTACGAATTATTTTACCATTCGCTCACGGGTGGGGCATCTCAGCGTTTGCCTCGTTTGGCTACCTCGCAGGAGCTTGAGGCGATGTATAAACATTTAATAGAAGCCCTTTCGCCAGTAGGTTTTGTTTTAGGAGGAAAGAGGGGACATACTTATAGGGTGTTAAAACGCTTATTTAGTAAAATTCCCTTGACAGAATCAGATGTAAGGGTAATTAGAGGTATTTGTCGCCAGATAATTTGGTATGTAAAAAATAGTCAGAAAAAGTTTTGAAATCTTTCTGAAAAAGTGGTAAATTAGAGGTGTAAAATGCGAATGCGTATAGCGGTTATAGATGGATATGGGGGTGGCATAGGCAGTGCCATTGTCAAAAGGGTTAAGGAAGAATTTGGCGAAAAAATAGAAATTATTGCCCTAGGGACAAATGCGATTGCTACTACCCAGATGATGAAAGCAGGTGCGAATAAAGGGGCAACAGGAGAAAATGCGATTGTGTATAATTGCAAGCAGGTAGATGTAATTATTGGGTCTTTGGGTATCGTATTAGCCCACGGTATGATGGGGGAAGTGACACCGAAAATGGCCGAAGCAGTATCAGCCAGTCCGGCTCGTAAACTTCTTTTACCTTTAGTGCAGGAAAATGTGGAAATATTAGGAGTAGCAGGAGAACCTTTACCTCATTTGGTAGAGGATATTATTAAAAAATACATAAAGGAGATGATGGAAAATGTGTGAAGCATCTGCCTATTTAATAAAAGATGGTAAGGAAGAATTGTTTTTGGAATCAGTAGATTTAATTGAACCTGAAGGCGACAAATTAAAGTTAGTCAATATCTTTGGTGAACAAAAGATAATTAAGGCAAAAATCAAACGTATGTCTCTTGTGAACCATAAGATTTTGTTAGAGTCTGAAGAATAGGGGGGTAAAGATGGCAAAAATTTTGGTGGTAGATGACGAAGAGCATATTCGTATGCTTTATGATGAAGAATTAAAAGAGGAAGGATATGAAGTAATTACTTCTGCCACAGGAAGAAACATTGTAGAATTGATAGAAAAGGAAAGGCCAGATTTGATTATTTTGGATATTAAAATGACAGACTGTAATGGGCTTGATGTTTTGCAACAAATTCGGAATAAATATTATAATTTACCTGTTATTTTATCTACTGCCTATGAAACATATAAGAGTGATATCAAATCTATGGCAGCTGATGCCTATGTAGTGAAATCATTTGACCTAACCGAGCTTAAAAATAAGATAAAACAAAGCTTAGAAGCAAGAGCGGCGAAGTAATTACCAAATTTATGCCTTCTATTCGTGAAATCTTAGAAGAAAGAGAAGCTCAAATCCTTTCTCCTTATGCCACCTTAAGTTCTCATACAAAAGGTCGTTTACATCCAGAGCCAGAGTGCCCTTTACGTATGGCTTTCCAGCGAGACAGGGATAGGATTGTTCATTCCAAGGCCTTTAGGAGACTAAAACATAAGACCCAGGTATTTCTTTCTCCTACAGGAGATCACTACCGTACCCGGCTTACTCATACCCTTGAAGTAGCTCAAATTGCCCGCACTATTGCTAGGGCCTTGGAGCTTAATGAAGACTTAACTGAGGCTATTGCCCTGGGACATGACCTGGGTCATACCCCTTTTGGCCATGCAGGTGAAGAGGTTTTGAATAAAATTGTCCCTGGAGGATTTGCCCATAACGAACAAAGCTTGCGGGTTGTAGACGTGTTGGAAAAAGGAGGGCGGGGACTGAACCTGACGTATGAAGTCAGAGATGGTATTTTGAAACATTCAAAAGGAAGAGGAGAGATTATACCTACCTGTCCTGAAAATAAGGCTTCCACTTTAGAAGGCCAGATTGTCCGAGTAGCTGATATTATTGCTTATATTAGCCATGATGTGGAAGATGCTATTAGAGCAGGTGTAATCCGAGAAGCAGATATCCCACCAGTATGCCATAAGGTTTTAGGTGTTACCCATGCACGAAGGATAAATACAATGGTTTCAAGTCTAGTAGCGAAAACAAATGAACAGGAAGGCCAGCTCAGCATTGCCGAAGACGTTTTAGAGGCAATGTTGGTGCTCCGAGAATTTTTATTTGAGCGTGTTTATCACAATCCTATTGTAAAAAAAGATTTCCAGAAGGCAAAGCGTGTGATTGCTGATCTTTATTTCAAATTTTTAGAAGATGAAGACCTTTTTATCAAGGAAACAGGTTGTAATTTTGAAGCAGAATCCAAAGAAAGAGTGGTATGTGACTTTATTGCAGGCATGACAGATCGTTATGCCCTAAATCTTTACAAACGCCTTTTTTTACCCAAACCCTGGATGATTTTTTAACTTTCCTCTATTTTTTTACATAAGTATTCAACTTCACGGGCTAAATAGCTACTTTTCTTCATTTCCTGCTCTACAGCGTTAAGGGCGCTAAGGACAGTAGCATGGTGACGCTGGAATTTTTTCCCTAGTTCAGCTAGAGATAGGTTTAGGTATCGTCTTGCTAAATAAATAGCTATCTTTCTAGGAAGGCAAACACGCCTTGCTCGTGATTTGGCAAGGAGGTCTTCAGGATGTAACTTGTAGTGATGGCAAACGACTGTCTTTATTTTGTTCAAATCCACCTGGGGCTGATTTTCTATGAATACTAAAGCTACCTCTTTGGCCAAGTCTAAGTCTAACGGGCGTTTCTGAAGGGTTGCCCGCGCAAGGACATTATTCAAAGCACTTTCTAAACGTCGCACATCTCCTTTAACATAACAGGCTAAATATTGGAGAATGTTCTCCGGGACAGCTAGTTTATGTTTAATAGCCTTTTTCTTTAAAATTTTAAATCTTGTATCTAAATCAGGTGGATTTATAGGAACAATAAGACTACTTTCTATTCGGGACTTTAGTTCTTTTTTAAAAGCAGGTGTCTTTTGAGGTGGGGTTAAACTGGTAAAAATGACCCTCTTTCTAGATTCCCAAAGCGCATCTAGGGTATAAGCCAATTCTGTTTGAATTTTTTCTTTTCCGCTTAAAAAATGAATATTTTCTAAAATAAGCACATCACATTCGCGACGATATTTTTCTTTAAAGTCATTAATATAATTGCTCTTGAGGGCTCTTACCATCTCGTTGGTAAATTCTTCGGCAGTGATATAAAAAATCCTTTCCTCTTTTTTCTGGGTTAATATATAATTTCCTACTGCTTGAGAGAGGTGACTTTTCCCTAGACCTGTATCAGAATAAAAAAATACAGGTTGTTCAAAATGTCCATTCGCTAAGTTGCAAGCAGTAGTATATGCATATTGATTACACTCTCCTACGACAAATTCCTCAAATGTGAACGCTTTACACAAACGGGGACGGGGAAGGCCTAGAGGCAAAGGTGGTTGAATAATTTGTCTAGGAGTCTTTTTGTTTTTTTTCTCTGTGGCTATTATCTTAAGGAGGATTTCACGACATTCTGGCAGGTATAACATGCAGGCTTCTTTTAAATAATGTAAAAAATGTTCTTTTATCCACTCTAAGAAAAAACGATTAGGGCATCCTATAATGATTTTGCCATCTTCTATTGCCAGTAATCTTAAAGGTTTCACCCATACATCAAACAAATTAGGTGGCAAAGCCTCACTTAAATGTGTTTGCACTTTCTGCCAGATGTGTTGCTGGCTTACTCCAGCCTTTTGCATGAATGCCCTTTTACCCTTTTCAGTCAATAAAGTCAAAAGAGTTGATAGGTCGTGTGTTGGGCTTAACAGGTATCTAATTTTCTAATTTAAGTCCGAATAACCCGCCTGTTTAGCTTATTCCTTGAAAATAGAAGGATTTTCTCTTAGCTTTTTTTAATAATATATAGGACACTTATCAAAAACTCGCTTATTTCCCCTTTTGCCAAGCCTTAAAAAACTCCTTTTTTTGCTTTTTTCTTTTTATTTTTTGTAATGACTTCCTTCAGGGCAGGACACAGATAAAGCATGTTAATCTCAGGATATTTCTTCTTAAGTTCTTTTAACACCATCTCCCATACCCTCTGTACATTTTTATCAGTCAATTCTCTTTCTAAAAGCCTTAAGTCTCTTGTTAGTTCCTTAATGCGACTATCAACAGGAATGGGCAAATCAAAGGATATATTCTTTATATCTAGCTCCATAAGCCCTATTACCAAACACTTCATCCCAAAAACAATAGTCTTTTTATGTAAGGGCTGATTCATTGTTAAAGCCAATTCCTGCCAGATGTGTTCTATCTTTTTGATAAAAAGGTTCAAGCAGAAGAATAAATTCTTCTGGACATTTTGGGGTTGGCCTATCCGCAACATGAGCCACCAGAGGTGGCCAGTATTTCACTTCGGCCGGCCATTACCATAAAGGTAATAAAGACATTTTGAGGGTATTTTTTAGGAAGAACTTGCGTTGTCTGCCACTCTGGCTCTGTCTTGATTGCCTTTTCCCATTCATCCCAGGGAATTTCTTTTAAAATCTGACACACCCGCTTCAAGGCAGATTCATTAACTATCATTTTATTAGCTATCATTTTGCAGCTCCAGTTTATATTCTTTAGTCCAAAGTGTTTTTTTGTTTGTCAGAAGAGAGGCCCAAAAGAGGCCTGCCAGGCGATAATAGTCTTTACCATAAGGTCCAATCACTTCTTTTCCTTTTTTATCAAGAATTACAAGGCGTTTTGCCCAGCTAGTGCCTTTAAATGGGAAAAATAGGCGTTTGAAGTGAGAAATAAGGCCTTTTTAAAACCATTTTTGTGCATGTAATTTCTGAGTAAATCAGGCAAAAACCTTTGACACCCCTTTCTCACCCTTGCCATTTGTAAGTTGTAATTACAGATCGCATCTGTAGGTTTTAAAAAACCATAATAAGCCGAAAGAATAAGAAGCGGTTTTTCTAAATAACCATTTTATTTTAGTTGTCAATATCAACCCAAAAAATTTACCCTTGAAATTGAGGGATTGATTTTAAGCAATTATAT
>JAGHCL010000121.1 GCA_021160485.1 Candidatus Desulfofervidaceae bacterium | reverse complement strand
GTATAGGTTATATTTCTGTCTAAGAATTGGTTTATAACCCAGATATTTGTTACTAAATGAGAGGAAATGATAGTAGTAAATGAAGACGGCCCGGGTGCCAGGCTCAAATAAGGTATAATTTGATCCCCTAGATGTTCGTCCAAGGCTACTTTGCTTTTATAGTAACTATAAAAGGCCATATATACTTCGTCAGCTACCTCTTCTGCTGGCTTTCCTCTAGCACCTAAGGCAGAAAAACCGGATTTTATTTCTTCATCAACCCACAATAATAAAAAACTCCCCTGCCCTATTCCAGAACCCTCCTTTTCTTCTATCTCTAAGTTGAATCCCATTTCTTCTATATGTGTTTTCAATCTCTCTGCCTGCCGTTTTTTTATATGCTGGGGTAAATAAACAGAAGCAGATAATCCTTTTAAAGACAGGAATAAAGGAGGATTGTCCCAATGCTGAGAGTTTAATTCATTTGCAGGATAAACTCTTGCTTTTATTTCTCCCTGTCCCTGTGGATACCAGCCCCATCTCAGCAACTTAAGCTCTATATTAACGCCTAAAAGAGCAAGCATGGAAGTAAAGATGTATTTCAGGTAATGAAAAGGAGGACTCCATGGTACGTGGGTGCCTCCTTTAATTGTTACTGTGGAAGCTGCTTGAGCTAAACTTAAGGGTAAAAGAATAGCCTGTAAGACCAAACTTGTTGACCCGGCTGTTCCGATGTCAAACTTATACTTTCCCGGAAATATACCATGAGGAATAAAAATCAATTCCTGTGAACCCACCCCTGCTCCTTTGACTTCAGCTTTGGTAATCTTTTGTATTGCTTGCACACAAGCAAGATGCTGAGGACGTAACCCTGGTTTTGACCTCTTTGCTCGGATATTAAAAATACGAATCGCTTTTTGGAGCACAGCCGCTAAACCCAGACTTGTCCGTAAAACCTGGCCCCCACCTTCTCCATAACTGCCGTCTATATGAATCATTTGTTTACCTTTAACAATAACAAATATTCAACGTATAGAATGGTTGTAAATCAAGCATTTTTTTTGTATTGTATACCTAATTTCAATTTAGTCAAAATTTATCGAAGTAGGGAAAAAATGAAAAAAAGATGGAATAATCTGAGCTTGCTTACCGACCTTTATGAGTTAACCATGGCAGCATGTTATTACAAATATAAAATGTTTGCCCCTGCCACTTTTAGCCTATTTATTCGTGAATATCCGCCGCATCGAGGCTACTTTGTCAGTGCAGGGCTGGCAGATGTATTAGATTTTTTAGAAACGTTTCATTTCGAACAAGAGGATTTAGATTATTTAAGTACAACCGGCCTTTTTTCTGATGATTTTTTAGATTACTTAAGTACTCTGCGTTTTACTGGGGATGTGTTTGCCATTCCTGAAGGACGGTTATTTTTTAAAGACGAACCTATTTTAGAAATTACTGCTCCAATTATTGAAGCTCAATTAGTAGAAACCTTTGTCATGAATACCATCAATCTCCAGGTTATGATTGCTACGAAAGCAGCTCGTTGTGTTTATGCTGCCAAAGGGCGCAAGCTGGTGGATTTTTCTCTAAGACGCACGCAGGGAATTGATGCTGGACTTAAAGTAGCCCGGGCGAGTTATATTGCTGGTTTTATTGGCACAAGCAACGTTCTGGCCGGAAAACTATATAACATTCCTGTGTTTGGCACCATGGCCCATTCCTTCGTTACAAGTTTTGAAAGAGAGATAGACGCCTTCCGGGCCTTTGCCAAAATGTTTCCTGAAAATACTGTTTTGTTAATAGACACTTATGATACTATTATTGGTGCTCATAAAGCAGCCATTGTAGGCAAAGAAATGCTGTCCAAGGGGAAGAAATTAAAAGGAGTAAGGATAGATAGTGGTGATATGATAGCATTAAGTAAAGAAGTCAGGGCAATTTTACAGGAAGCTGGACTTAACAATGTTTTAATTTTTGCCAGTGGTGGGTTTGATGAATATAAAATTGCCAAAGTAATGAAAGAAGAGGCCGAAATTGATGCCTTTGGTGTAGGCACCAAAATGGGTGTTTCCGCTGACGCGCCTTATACCGATATTGCCTATAAACTAGTCAACTACGATAATCGTCCGGTTTTGAAATTAAGTACAGGCAAAGAGACCCTTGTGGGAGAAAAACAAGTATTCAGAATAAAAGAAAGGAACAGACTGATTAAAGACATTATTGCCCTGCGCAGTGAAAACTTGGAAGGCGAACCAATTTTAAAACTAGTCATGAAAGGTGGAAAAAAGCTTCAGTCTCCAGAGTCCCTGGTTGCCATTAGAGAGCGCTTTCAACAGGAATTCCAGACCTTAGATGAGGTCTATAAGGCTCTGGAAAACCCCAAATCATTTCCAGTTACTTTAGGACCTCGTTTACAAAAAGTGCAAGAACAGGTAACATTTAAGGTCAGAGAGAAAGAGTTAGGAGAAAGTTAGTTATGAAATTTACAACTGAACAAAAACGGTTTTTATTGACATTAGCTAGAGATACCATTAGGGCCGCTTTAGAGGAACAATCCCTGCCCCAAGTAAGGGTAGAAGAAGACAGCATCCTAGCCAAACCTTGTGGTGTCTTTGTGACTCTACATAAAAATGGAGCTTTGCGTGGTTGTATCGGTTCTCTCATTGGCGAAAAACCCCTTTATATCACAGTCCAACAGATGGCTTTAGAGGCAGCTTTTCGTGACCCTCGTTTTCATCCCTTGACTAAAGAGGAATTACTATCTATTGAGATAGAAATTTCAGTGTTGTCTCCTTTACAGCGGATTACTAATGTGGAGCAGATTGAAGTGGGTAAACACGGTATTTTCCTCGTGAAAGGTTTTCATAGAGGAGTTCTTTTACCTCAGGTAGCCACTGAGTATGGCTGGGATAGATATACTTTTTTGGATCATACATGTTTGAAAGCAGGACTAACTCCTGGCTGCTGGCGTTCTGGGGCAGAAATTTACATTTTTTCAGCAGAGATATTTAGCGAAAAGGATTTTCAAGAGCAGGATACCAGTCTTCCAGAAAGCTTATCTACAATAAATAGAACAACATAATCAAAACAATGCTACTTCTACTTCCTCTCCTTTATCCAGTCCCTCTACATTCAGATCTATTTTGACTAAACCATCAGCTTTAATTAGAGTATTGAGCAAGCCCGACTTGCCTAAGATAGGTTCTGCCCAAAGGATGCCATCTTCTTCTTTGAGTTTTACCCGTAGATAATCTTCCCTCCCTTGAACAGAAGGCACATTTACTTTCATCTTAGCCCGAACAGTTATGGTCTTGATGGGTAATGGCTGAAATGAAAAATCAACCTTTTCTCCAGAAATATAGTGCAGAAAAGGTTTCACCAACACAAGGAAAACAATGATGGCCGATGTAACCTGGCCTGGTAATCCCCACACTGCCTTCTCGCCCACTCTGGCAAAAATTGTAGGTTTTCCAGGACTTATAGATACACCATGACAGAGAATTTCACTACTAGCAAAAGAGCGGATGACTTCTAGGGTAAAATCTCTCACCCCAACTGAGCTTCCACCAGAAAGCAAAACGACATCTGCTTTTTCTAGGGCTTTTTGACAGGCCTTTCTGAGGGTCTGGAAATCATCTTTGACAATTCCCATTCTAACAGGGATACACCTACTCTCCTCTACTAGAGCAGAAAGAGTATAAGAGTTTACATCCCTAACCTGCCCTGGTCTAATCTTCTCTGTCACAGGAACTACTTCATCTCCTGTAGAGATGATGGCCACGCGAGGACATTGATATACTCTAACTTTATCTTTACCCAAACTGGCTAAGACACCTATATCTTGAGGGCGAAGTCTATGACCTTGAGGTAGAACCAGAGTGCCCTGACTGAAATCCTCGCCTGCTAACGTAATGTTTTCTAAAGGTGCTACCGGTTTAAATACCTCAATTGTGGTTTCATCTATAGGTTGAGTGTGCTCCACCATTACAACTGCATTTGCCCCTTCAGGTAGCATGCCACCGGTAGCTATTTTGATTGCCTCCTCTCTGTTCAAAGCCTTTTGAGGAACCTCGCCCATTTTTATTTCGCCTGTGACCTTTAACCATACTGGTACTGCTTCTGAAGTCCCAAAGGTATCTTCTGCCCTAACAGCATACCCATCCATGGTTGCCCGAGGAAATCTAGGCAAATCTTCAGGGGCGATGAAATCTTCTGCCAAAACACACCCCAAGGCATTTTCCAAGCTTAATTCCTCTTTAGATACGGGATGAAAATTAGAAAAAGAATCAAATACTTCTTGGGGTAATTTAGTAGAAAAAAAGGCCTGTCTCATTCTGGGGCTATTTTAAAGAAAATAAAATAAAAATCAAGAGATCCCAAAATCCGTGATTGATTTTTTGGAGAAGGATATTTAAAAGAATTATCCCTCTCCTTCTAAAAGATTATATGCCAGGGCCTCGCTTATACGG
>JAGHCL010000197.1 GCA_021160485.1 Candidatus Desulfofervidaceae bacterium | reverse complement strand
CTCTTGTCTTGCCTACCAATTTATTCCCTCCTTTTCTATTTTGGAGGATGTTTTACCACTTGTGAAAGAAAATTTCTATACTTTTGCAAGAGTCTCTGTATATACAAAAAGCTTGAAGAATATAAACGAGAAATCAAACCTACTCTCCCTGAAGTTTTAAAATGCAAGTCTAAAGGTGTTTGAAGTCAACATCTTGGAGGTCACGTCAAATTAGGAGAAGCCGAAAGGGGCCTAGCCTTGAATTTTGAAAACCATTATTCCCAGTTTGAAAACTACAAAAAAGCATTTAAGGAGCAATAAAAATGGTTAAATTAGATAAAGAAGAAAAAGAAATAATTGTCTCTTTTGAAAGAGGAGAATGAAAAAGTATTGCGAATTTAGAGCAAGAAATTAAGCGGTATAAGGAGTATGCGAAGGCAACTTTTAGAAAAGATAGACGGATAAACATTCGTATTTCTCAGAAGGATTTAGTGGCTCTTCAAAAAAGGGCATTAGAGGAGGGAATTTCTTATCAAACGCTTATAACCAGTATTCTTCATAAGTATATTTCAGGACGATTGGTAGAAAAAACGCCTAACAAATAATATAAGCGGACGATAGTACTATTTTTCCTCATCTTTTTCCTCTTGGTGAGAGAGCGGGGGTAGAAATCAAATCTTACAACAGCTTTCTATCTTTTTAAACATTTCCATAAAGGCTTCTGCATCCCGATTTAAAATAATCTGTTTTAAGTTTTCCAGGTGTTTCAGAAACATAGGTAAGACTTTTTCTTGGTAAAAGGGGTTATCAAATTGGATAGAGGCATAAATTTCTGGATTTTGCGTGGTCAGATTAGTTATGCGTTCCCAAAGGGCACGAAAATTAGGGGTAGAATAACGCAGTAATGTTTCTGGTAAAAGAGATAGGTCTGCTGCAGTTGCGCCAAAGGTAATGAAAAGAAAGTGCGTTAAGGCTTGAACAATAGCCATGATGGTATCATGTTCTTCTGGGGTGGTCATCTCAAGATGCGCTTCAGCAAAAATATCTTTTACCCAGGGTAACCACTCTTCACCTCTAGCGGGACAAAGGACAATCACTTGCCCTTTTAATCCATTTACTCCAGGTCCAAATAAGGGATGGGCACCAATTACTTCAGCTTTGCTATATTCAAGCATCGCTTCAACGGGTTTCTGCTTTAAAGAAGTAAAGTCCATAAGCAGGGCTTCTTTACGGACATAAGGGCCAATTTCCTTTATAGTGTCTATCGTGACACTGATAGGGACAGAAACTATCACGACATCAGCTTGTCTGGCCAAATCCTGTGCAGTAAGGGATGTTCGTCGGCTAGAGATAAGCACATTATAGCCCTTTTTTTCAAAAAAGGCTTTAAACCACTGGCCCATGCGACCTGTGCCACCAACTATCCCGATTGTCTCTGGTTTTTTCATCCAATCATCCTTTGACGTAAGAGATGGTCAGCAAGCACCAATCTTACCATAGCGGCACATACAGGCACAATCCTGGGGATAGCTGCGATGTCGTGCCTGCCTTTGACAGAAATAGTAGTTGATGTGCCATCTTTGGTAATGGTGCGTTGTTCTTTCTCAATGGAGGGAATAGGCTTTATAGCGGCGCGGACAATGATTTCATCTCCATTGGAAATACCGGCTAAAATGCCACCGGCGTTATTCGTTACAAAACCCCCTGGTGCGATTTCATCGTTGCATTCAGAACCAAGCATATCAGCAACTTTGAAGCCAGCGCCGATTTCTACGCCTTTGACAGCTCCGATAGACATTAACGCCTTCGCCAGCTCGGCATCTAATTTATCAAATACCGGCTCTCCCAAACCCGGTGGGCAGTTTTTAACCCTTACTTCTACAATCCCTCCTACTGAATCGCCCTGTTTTCTTACCTCTAAAATCCGCTCTGCCATCTTCTCATAAGCTTCTTTATCACAGCAAAAAAGAGAGTTCTGTTCAATAAAGCCTAAGTCGCACTCCCTGGCGTATATTCCACCCAGAGCAACAGTATAGGCATAAACCTTTATACCTACTGTATCCAGCACCTTTTGGGCTACTGCCCCGGCTGCTACTCTGGCTACGGTCTCCCTGCCTGAAGAACGTCCACCGCCCCGCCAGTCCCTAATGCCGTATTTATGCCAGTAGGTAAAATCTCCATGACCAGGGCGGAAGACATCTTTTATAGCTTCATATTTACTGCTATCCACATCACGATTATAAATTACCATGGCAATGGGCGTACCTGTGGTCTGAGCTTCAAAAACACCAGAAAGAATTTCTACTTTATCCGGTTCTTTACGGGGCGTGGTCAACTTTCGTCCTGGCCGTCTTTTATCTAGCTCCCTTTGAATATCTTCTGTAGTTAAAGGCAATCTTGGAGGACAGCCATCAATAATAACACCTAACGCTACCCCATGCGATTCGCCAAAGGTGGTAACGCGAAAGGCCTGACCAAAAGAATTACCTGGCATAATAAAACCTCCTTTGCGAATGGCTTAAATGTAATGGGTTTGAAAACAAGTGTCAATGTGGAGGGAGTTTTAAAAATAAATCTCCATCTTGGGAATGGATAGGACTAAAATAGGTAAATTTAGAATTTTAATTCTTTGCTGGAAGGAATTTCTTTGGATAACATGTGGATTTCAAAACTATCATTATGTCTCTCCTAGATATAGACCATCGGTATAAATTGGGTAATGAATGGTGAATAGTAATGATGAATGGCAGTCAAAGACCTCTAATTTATGGTTGAGGGGTGGTGGATGGTGGAATTTACAGATAAATGGTGAATGATAGGAAGTGACTGGAGTGTCAAACAGAGCGCTCGACATTTAGGAACGGCTTTTAATATTTGCTTTTGAATAAATTTTTTGCTAATAACAAGTCCCAAATAAAGCAAAAGGAGTTCTATATGGATCAGCTAACTTCGTTGTTAATTTCTCCTTGTCGTAATGCCTGTCCTCTTATGAGGCCAATTCAGCGTCATAATGTCCTTTTACATTATTTAGGCCAGCTTGTGAAAGCTGGCCTAGCAAACGAAGAAGCTTTTCTTCCCGTGTTTGATGAAATTTTCCATCTTAATCCCCTTTTTGGGGTATGCGGTTATGTGTGTGGAATTTGTGAAAATTCCTGTAATCGGGCTGAGGTAGATGAGCGCATTCATATCCGATTTATAGAAAGATTTGTTTTTGATTGGTATCGGGAAAAGGTAAAGACAGGGAAATTGCCTCCATATAGACCTATCAAACCTGCTTCTCTTAAGGAGCAAAAAGTTGCTATTGTTGGAGGAGGTCCTGCTGGCCTTAGTGCTGCTTTTTTCCTTGCTCAAGTGGGTTATAGGGTGAGTCTCTTTGAAGAAAAATCCAGATTGGGTGGTGCCCTGCGTCTTATTCCCTCTTTCAGGTTGCCTAAAGATGTGCTTGATTTCGCTATAGACCAAGTTATTACTCCTTTAAACATTGATGTTCATTTAAATAACAAACCTTCGCTTTCTGCTTTAAAAGAAAGCGGCTACGATGCTATTTTGATCTCTACTGGAACTCATTTGCCTCGGCCTGTGCCTCCATTTGCTCAGGGATATAATGGAGTAGAAAATGCCATTGATGTCCTTAGAAAAATCAGTGAAGGCACTTTAGATAAAGAAAAATATGCTCAGAAAAGGGTAGTGGTAATTGGGGGGAGTGGCGTAGCCATAGACACCGCTCGTTCTTTACGACGGTTTGGTGCTGATGTAGCCTTAGCCTGTCTTGAATCAGCTGATAGGTCATCTAAAGATGGCATTCTGGCAAATATAGAAGATGAAGAAGGTGGAAAGGAAGAAGGAGTAAAATTTTATTATTCACGGGGCCTCCAAAATGTGGAAGAAAAAGAAGGGAAACTGCTTTTGACCTTTTCCCTTTGCACCTCGGTCTATGATATCAAAGATGGGAGAAAGATGTTCAATCCGCAATTTGATCCCAATGATACTATTTCTCTCATGGCAGATTATGTGGTATTTGCTATCGGCCAATTGCCAGACAGAGAATATTTAAAGGATTTGCTTGACGAAAATGGAAGACTTAATGTTGCTCCTCTTACCTTAGCTACCTCACAAGAAGGTGTCTTTGTGGCCGGAGATGTATTTAGAATCGGTCGTGCTTCTGAAGCTATAAAGTTAGGTAAAGAAGCGGCTGAATCCATAAAAAGATATTTACAGGGAGAAGATTTGCGCGAGGGAAGGGCACAGATAAATTATATCTTAACTCCTTTACCCTATCAGAAAGAAAAAATCCCGCTTAAGCCTGCCCAGAGGCCACCCCGTTTACCAGTGGAAGAGCGTTTACATAGCTTTGCTTTAGAACAGGCAGGGTTTGATTTGGATCAGCTTATTTTGGAAACAGGGCGTTGTTTACACTGTGGTGGCTGTGAAAATTGTCGGGCTTGTGTTACTCTCGGTTTCCGCGAAGATTTGTGTAAAATGTATATTATTGAAGAAAAATGCGATGGGTGTGGTTATTGTGTTGATGTTTGTGTGACGAATGCAATTAAACTGAGAGAATACGAAGAAAATGGAGAGATCAAAAAAATTGCCGAGGTTGATACATTTAAATGTCGTGGTTGTGGCTCATGTCAGGCTACCTGTCCTAAAGACGGATGTGCAGTAACTGGATTCAGTCTTGACCGTCTCAGGGCTGAAGTTGATAAGTGTCTGGGTATACAGTGAAATAGATTACGATAAAAAAGTTGGTAGACAATTGTTCAACTGTTTATCCGTTTTGTCGGCTTTTCTCAATTTGACCTTTGTTCAGCTTTATTTTATAACTAAGCATTAATTGGTGAAGTGTTTAACTCATGAAGAAAGTAACCTTTGATAATCCTAAAGAGTTTTGGGCCAAAATTGATTGGGTGCTATTAGATATGGATGGCACCCTCTTAGATAAATATTTTGACGACTATTTCTGGGAAACATTGGTACCCCAGAAATACGCTGAGAAATATGGACTGACAGTCCAAGATGCCAAAGAAGAACTTATGCGGTTTTATCGACGCGAAGAAGGCACATTAAACTGGACAGATTTAGATTTCTGGTCAAAGAAATTAAACTTAGATATTCCTGCCCTTAAAGAACAAATTAGTCATTTAATAAAAATCCATCCGTATGTGGAAGATCTTTTGAATTTTTTACATCAGATTGGAAAGAAAACGGCTTTGGTGACAAATGCTCATTACAAATCATTGGATTTAAAATTAAGGCAAACTCAACTGGATTCTTTTTTTGACCATGTTATTTGTGCCTTTGATGTCGGACTCCCTAAAGAAGATAAAAAATTTTGGGCACTACTTCAACAAAAACTGGAATTTGATCCTCAACGGACCCTATTTATAGACGACAGCGAAGGCCCCCTTCTAGCCGCTAAAGAAGCAGGGATTAAATATGTCATTTTTAAGAGTAGGCCCAGTTCTAAATTGCCTTCCAAGTTGCCCCAAAACAACTTTTTTCGGATTGAGTATTTTAAAGAACTGATGTAGTGATGGGTCAACCTTGTTCTATTTTTCTTAGATAAGCATGAATCCAGACGGAGTAGGCTTCTTTTAAACAGATAAAACCATTTAAGCCTTCTTTGCACATCTTATACAATTCTTCATCACTTACCTCGTGACGAGCATGGACAAGGCGGCGGCATTGCTTGGCTACGGCTTTAAGTAAGGCTACTTCTTCTTTTGTCAACACGTTGTTTTCATCCAGCTTTTGAGCTACCTCTTCATACTCAGCTACGTTGACCCCAAACCCATTGGTCAAAATATATTGACCCAGGTCAAGTAGCCCTTCGAGTGCTCTCCGTAAGTAAGTCTCTGCTGCACGAAGTGTGCGTTTATTTTCTGAAAAAACAATATAGTTTTCTAAAGGTAAAGATTGGATATCTTCCAATGCTTTATTTATCCAGGCCACTCGGTTGAGGAGTACTCTTTTAGACATCTTCTTTGGATACATTTTTCCACCTTATTAGG
>JAGHCL010000217.1 GCA_021160485.1 Candidatus Desulfofervidaceae bacterium | reverse complement strand
CAATGTCTTCTCTATAGTCCCCAATTGGCTGTTCCTGTCCGCAATCACGGCAGACCACTTTGGCGTTGGCTCACCGCCCTTTAATTTCAGCCCTGCCACCGCACAGATGACAGATAAGGATGTCTGAACCTACTTCTTTGGCTTTCATATGTTTAAAATAAAACAATCATTAGAAGAAAGCAATATAGGTCAAATAGAAAATTTTTATTGATAGCCAATTTTTAATAATTAATTATTATTTGATTTATCTCTTTTTTCTATGTAAAATCACTTCACTTCTGTTACCTTATAGTGGAGGAAAACAATGGTTGATTATACCGAAATGTGGGAGAAGCTTAATCTAGATTTGCCTGCCCACGAGCACCTTTTAAATGTCCTAGGTAAATTTTATGGCGACATCTATCTCTCACAGCAAAAAAGGCTCAAGGGCATGGAATATCTTGATTTTGTTATTTCTGAGATCCATGGCTTGCGCATTAAAGAGTTAATAGAAGCGCAAAAGGCAGGAAGAAAGGTCTTTGGCACTTTTTGTGTTTTTGTACCTGAAGAGCTCATTTGGGCAGCAGATGGTATCTGTGTTGGGCTCTGTGCCGGTGCTGAAATTGGCAAAGGAGAAGCAGAAAAGGTGCTTCCCCGCACCATCTGTCCACTAATTAAGTCATTCATGGGATTTAAACTGGCCCGGTTGTGTCCCTTTACTGAAGCTTGCGATCTGGTAATTGGAGAAACCACCTGTGACGGTAAGAAAAAGGCCTTTGAGATTTTTAGTGAGTTTAAGCCCACTTATGTAATGGAAATCCCGCAGATGAAAAGAGATACTGATTATCAGCTCTGGCGAGATGAGGTCTGGCGGCTAAAGGAAAAGATAGAGGAAACTACGGGTAACAAAATTACGGCAGAAAAATTAGGGCAGGCCATAAAGATGATCAATGACCGAAGACGGGCCCTGCAACGACTAAACAAATTACGCCGTGCCATTCCCACTCCTATTTCCGGACGAGATGCCCTGTTGATTAACCAGATTTCTTTTTACGACGACCCTGTGCGTTTTACAGAAAAGGTCAACGCCCTTTGTGATGAACTGGAGGAAAAAGTAAAAAGAAAAGAAGGAGTTGTGCCTAAAGGCACGACTCGTTTACTTCTTTCTGGCTGTCCCATGGCCGTGCCCAACTGGAAATTACCCTATGTGGTTGAGTCATCAGGGGCAGTAATTGTAGATGAGGAGTCCTGCATTGGTGAACGCAATACCCGAGATTTAATAGATGAGAATGGCGCTACCTTGGAAGAAATGATTGATAATATCGTAAGTAGGTGCATGAAAATAGACTGTGCCTGTTTTACTCCCAATACAGAACGGATTGAGCACATCATCACACTAGCCAAAGAATACGAGGTAGAGGGTGTAATTCATTATACTTTACAGTTTTGTGACCCTTATCTGGTAGAGGCCTACAAAGTAGAAAAGGCCTTGGAAAAAACAGGGATTCCTATCTTACGCATTGAAACAGATTACAGTATGGAAGATATAGAACAGTTAAAAACCAGAGTAGAAGCCTTCGTAGAAATGGTAAAATGAGAACGCTGGGTTTGGATATTGGTTCACGCACGGTTAAACTTGTCCTTATGAAAGACGGCGAGGTTATTTTTACCCATAAGTGCCTTAATTCTTACGACCCACTGACCACGGTTAAAGAGGCCCTGGCTGACTTAGATTATGATGTGATGCTGGCTACAGGATATGGCCGCGGTCTGGCCCAAAAGGCCTTTAATGTGCCTACTGTAACCGAAATCAAGGCCTTTGCCACTGGCGCACGTCATCTGGAACCCCGCTGCCGCACTATTCTGGACATTGGGGGACAAGACACCAAGGCTATCGCTTTAAATGAACAGGGTAAGGTGGTTAAATTTGAGATGAACGACCGCTGTGCGGCAGGCACAGGCCGCTTTTTAGAAGTAATGGCCAAGGCCCTTGGTTATGAAATAGAAGAGTTCGGGCAGGCCGCCCTAGCGGGAGATGAAACCATCCACATCAGCAGCATGTGCACAGTCTTTGCCGAAACAGAAGTCATTTCTCTTTTGGCCCGAGGAGAAAAACGAGAAAACATTGCGCGGGCCTTGCACCTAGCTATTGTGAAACGGGCCGTGGCAATGCTAAACCGGGTTGGTGTTCAAAAAACTCTAGTCTTTGCTGGAGGTGTCGCCCACAATCCATGTATGTGTTTTCTCTTAGAAAGAATGTTATCCATCCCTGTCACTTTACCTTATGATCCCCAATTAGTAGGAGCATATGGAGCAGCCATTTTAGCTAAGGAGGGAACCAATGAAGGTTGACGCACGTGGTTTAGCCTGTCCCATGCCTGTTATCAAGACCAAACAAGCTATTGATGAACATCCACAAGAACCAGTAGAGGTACGGGTAGATAATCCAGCTTCTAAAGAAAATGTGAGCCGCTTTTTGCAAACCCGAGGGTGGCAGGTAAAGGTGGAAGAAAAAGAGGGGATATTTATAATCACTGGCACACCGGGGGAAATAGAGACTGACACATCTTCATTCCAATCGCAGGAAAAAGAAGAACGACAAAAGATTTTGGTCATCATCCCTACAGACAAAATCGGCCATGGCGACGATGAACTGGGAAGAGCATTGATGAAAAACTTTATTGCCACTTTGAAAGAAATGGGAGATGAATTATGGCGATTAGTATTATTGAATGGTGGAGTTAAACTAGCTATTGAGGGCTCAGAACACTTGGAGGAACTACGTTATTTGGCTGAACACGGGGTAGACATATTTGTCTGTGGCACCTGCTTGAACTTCTTTGGACTGCTTGAAAAGAAGGCCATTGGAGTTACAACTAATATGCTGGACATTGTCACTTCAATGCAGTTAGCCACAAAGGTGATTTGCTTGTAGAAAGGAAAAGAACAAGCTTTATAACAAGATTTATCGGAAACCTGATGTATAAAAAGCAATTTTTGTTTCACAAATTGGTAAACAACTCAACTTAGAAACATCAGACAAAAATTTTTAAATTTCAATTATTCCGTTTTTTTATTTTATATCTATCTGGTTCATCGAATATATCAATGAGGAATGTTTTAACCAAAGCCCTACCTGCATGCTCTATAGTAAGTATCTCCTTTGGTGTAAATGCTAGTTTTCCTTCTATTACAATGCCCCATTGAGCCCTATGTTTATGAGGTGGCACTTCTGTCCCTGCATCCAGGGTAAAAAATACAAGCTGTTTATCCAAACCCTGAAAAAGTCTGCCTTCAACTCCTTTTAAAGAGATATCTATTTCTGGCAAATCAATGATAAAAGGGGGAAATGGTCTTTTATTTTCCATCTTCTTTCTCCTTTTTTATTGCTTCCCACTTTTTGCTAATTACATAAACAAAGGCCAATACTTCAGCTACGGCTTGGTAAAGCCGAGGAGGTATTTCTTCTAATAAGTCCAATTTATACAAAGCCTCAGTTAAATCCGGATCTGGATAGATATGCACTCCATGTTTTCTGGCCAGTTCTATGATTTTTTCTGCTAGTGTACCCTGACCTTTGGCTACCACTTTGGGTGCTATGGCTTGACCGAATTTATATTTTAGCGCTACTGCTTTTTTGGCTTTATCCTTTGCCATTCCTATGCCTTCATATCTACTAGGCCTTCTTTTAAATCAACCCAGTTCAGACAAAAATCCTTCCAATATTCTTTAGGCATTGGTTCACAGCGAAAATCTTTTATCTGAAAATTTAGGGCCACTAACATTTTTTTTAACCTTTGGGCTTCTTGGAGCATCAATTGGGCCACCTCTCCGCTTTCTACCTTAAAATCAACAAAAAGACTATTCTCTCCTTCTAATCTAAGTATCACTTCTATTTTTTTCAGACTAGCGAGTTCAAGACGAAAATGGATAAAATAAACCTTACCTTCCCCACCGCTTTTTTTATCACTTTTTTCCTTGCCGATAAAGATTTCAACTGGTTTAGGCCCTTCAGACCACATATAAGGCACCTGCAAATAAACTCCATCTTGTTTTAAACGGTGATTTATCTCTTTTAGAGACATAAAATGATTTAAAAAATCTGTAACCAACTGCTTGCTTTCATCCTCTTTTTCTCCTATGAACTCTAACAAAGCAAAAAGGGTTTTTTGAAGAGGAGAACCTTCATCTTTCTCAGGATTACCTAGCAACATTCGGCTGAGGTATTGCCAGAACCTCTTTTGTTTCAACTTATTAGTATTAGCCAGCAGAGAATTCATCATTTGATGCAAATCACTAACTAAGGGATGGACACCAATAGACAGGTATTCATTCCCTAATAATTTTGTCCAAAAAGAAGCCAAATCTTTAAGTATAAGGTTTTTAATAAGAAGGCGGGCAGAGGTATTCACTGTGTCTTCTGAGGGTAAAAGCTTCAATACAATCCGCGTACGCAAGGCCTCTACTCTTACCTGAATACTCTCTCCCTCTTTTAAAGACATCGTCGTTTCGGCCAGGATTAACCGTTCACCAAATTTAAGAAAAAACCTATTTTCTGAAAGCCGTTCTACCACTTGGGCCTTTAGCACTTGCCCGATACGAGAAAAAATCTCTCGGTCTTCTTCCCTAGAAATCTGAATTAGTTCAGGTGAGCTTAAAACACGGAATGGTCGCATGTTGTCCCTATCCCTCCTTTACTATCTTCGGCCAAAGCAAGTAATATGTTCAAATTCCAATCTTCCTGGTTTAAATTTTCCCAAAATCCGCGACCTCTTTTTGGAAAAGGATATTTGAGATGAAAAAAATTAAGAAAGAACAACAGAATTATCCCCTCTCCCTCTTAAGGGATT
>JAGHCL010000119.1 GCA_021160485.1 Candidatus Desulfofervidaceae bacterium | reverse complement strand
GCTGTTACCAATGTTGCTGGCTATTCTACTCAGAGTGTGGTTAATATGACCTTTGCCATGCTTTTTTATTTATTAACCCACCTGCGCTATTATGATGACTATGTCAAAAATGGTCATTATGCCCAAAGTCCCATCTTTACCCATCTAGATAAGCCCTTCTGGGAACTTTACGGAAAAAGTGTCGGTTTGGACGTTCTAGAACAAGAACCCATCAGTCAAGATAACCCTCTTTTAGCAGTAAAAAAATAAAGAAAACATTCTTATTACCCCCATATTGCCTGGGCAAGTGTAGAAGCAAGACGAAGACTTATAGATGAGGTAATTTCAAATATTGCCGCCTTTTTGAGAGGCAAAAAGAGGAACAGGGTAGAAACGTAAATGAGCAAAAATTAGTTTACCAGTGTTTCAGAGTAACTATAAATTGGGCTATCCCAGTTCAATCCTTTCTTCCACTCCATAGATTAAACTGACCATAAGGGTAAGGTAATCTCTTAAGTGCCGTGTGATAAGGAAATTCTCCAACACATAGCGACGAGCTTTCTCTCCCATTTCCTTTCTCTTTTCAGGATGGCGAAGAAGATAACGAATACGCAAGGCGGCCCCTTCAGGGGTATTGACTAAAAAACCCGTGTGGGAATAAACAACCTGTAGTCGAATACCACCTGTGTCTCCTCCAATCACAGGTTTCCCCTTCCACATGGCTTCGGTAACAGTAAGGCCAAAGCCTTCACGGATGGACTTTTGTAAGACGATCGTTGCCCCCCGCTGTAGGGCGTTGATGGTCCGATGAGCATGGGCAGGTAGAAAAAGTACATGGATATTGGGGTCATCTTCAGCAAAGGCACGCACTTCTTCCAACACCATAGCCCCTTCTGGATCATCCTGCGCACCACCTCCTGCTAGCACAAGTTGTAATGAAGGGACAAACTTTTTAGCCAACTTGTAAGCCTGAATTACTCCCACAGGGTCTTTAAACCGGTCAAAACGGGAAACCTGAAGCACTACTGGTTTCTTCAAATCTATTCCAAATTGTTCGTAAACGGCTTGAATTTCTTCCTGACTAAGCTCAATGTTCTTTTCTCCCAGAGGGTCAATACTGGGGGGAATAAGAAATTGCGGGTGAGGGAGTGGTTGAACAAAATCTGGGAGATGAAAAATGCTGGCATCATATCCAATGATAAAGTTTTTTAAGTATTTCCACACAGGACGAAAGGGCTTACTAATGTCAATATGGCAACGCCAGATCCATTTCCCCCTTCGGTTAAAGCAAAATTTGATTAAAGCTGCAGGTTGAGGGTCATGGATAAAGACAATATCTGCTTCTTCTAGTTCTTTGCATAAGACTTCTGCATTCCGCTGATTTATTTCTTCGTAAACCTTAATTAAAGGTTCGGAAATATTTACCTGTCTCCCCTGTAAGGCGTTGTGCATATTTTTCGTGCACTGATAAAATTCCGGTTCGCCCGTGATAATTTCCCAATGGGTATCAATTCCCAATTCCTGCATGAGAGGAACAAGATTTTTGAGAATCTCTGCTACTCCTCCTCCTTCTCGGGTAGAGTTAACATGAACGATTTTAATTCCTTTAAGTCGTTCTGCTAGTTGATACAGGTGTTCTATGACATCTCTACCTGTAATTTGGGCGTAATCTTCCAGTTTCCCCATTAATTTTCCTCTTTAAAATAGGTTTGAAACACCTCTGTAAGCTTATCACGCAAAACGCTTAAGGTAGTAAAGTAGGGGTCAATTTCTGCTAGTTGGCTACATAAATCATCGTATTTATCTCCAAAACTAATTAACCAACTCCGAAAATCATCTACACCTTCGGGGGTTCGACGGCGGGCATCAATGAAATGGTAAAAAATACTGCCTAAGGTCATATTGGGAACAACAGAGGCAAGCTCTTTTGGGTCTTCAATACGATGATGGGTATCAAACACCACAATCTGGGCACGAATGAAATGAAATTGGTGATCAGATTTTGCCCAAGGAATATACTCCAGCTCATCCAATCTTTCTTCAATGAGATCTATCAACTCCTGCCTTAAATCCTCTATGTCAGAAAAATCTGAAGGGTCAATGACCGCAAGTCGTTCGGCCAAGATCGGATCCTGCAATTGACGATACACCCAGGCAGCAAAGTCGTTATTATATTCTGATTCTTCAAAGCGAGGAAGCAAAAGACGGCCCCAGAAATGATAGTAAATACTCCCAGGATGGACGCTGCTTAACTTATCCCTCAGCTCTCTTAAAGTTTGTGCCCGAATGCCTGTGGCAATGGAAATAAAAGCACAATCTTTTACTTCAAAAGGTTTTATCTCTTCCATTTGTCTATTAGATTTGTATTGCTTTTAAGCTTATAATATTAGGTCGTCCTTACGTCCAAAATGTCCATTTCACACCTTTCTATCTCACATCTTTTTAATTCCTTTAAAAGCTCTCTCACCTTTCTATAGGATGGTACGGTAAATTTGGCTTTAGAATAACCAATACCTACTTTAATAGAATAGGCCCTTTCTGGCAAAATTAAGAAAACGTCTTCATCTGTCCAATCGTCTCCTATAGCCAAGATAAAATCCCATTTTTGTTTGGAAGTCCATTTTAAGGCTGCCCGTCCTTTGTTGATACCTACATTTTTCACCTCAATCACCTTATTTCCTTCCAGAATACCAAGATTGAGGTTAGTAGTAAGGTGCAAAAGGGCATCTTTCAACTCCCTCGCCCTAACCAAAGTCAATTCAGGATCAGCTTTGCGGTAATGCCAAACGAGAGAATACTCTTTTTCTTCTATAAAAGAACCTGGTGTTCTATCTACATAAGTTTCTAGCACAGGTTTTATTTCCTCTTTCCAATCATTCTGCAATGGCTCTATCATTTCCCAAGTTCCATTTTTTTCTTTGATCCACACACCATGTTCGGCAATAAGAGCTATACCTAGTGAACCAAACCATTTTTCTACAGTGTTTTTATCTCTTCCGCTTATGATAACTATCTCGTTTTTTTTCTCCTGGGCAAGGCTAGCAAGCAACTGCAACAAATGAGTATCGGGCTTTGCTCTCTCTGGCCTTTCAGCAAAAGGAACAAGGGTACCATCATAATCTAGTAAAATAAGGCGGTGGCTGCTTTTTATGTAATCATTGATTAATTTTTCTTTTTTGGTTGCTGTCAACCTTTCCCCACACACTTCTTGCTGGACTTTCTTCATCTGAATCAATTTATCCATGAAGTCATTTGCCCACTTCACTATATTGTAACGTTGCAATCTATTCTGCATAATCCGGATGCGCTCATTTTGTTCTTCTTCTAACATTGTTAACGCTTCTTTCATCGCCTTGACAATCTCTGCTTTGTTGTTTGGATTGATAACAATTGCTTCCCCTAGTTCCTTAACCGCTCCTGCCATTTCACTCAAGATCAAAACCCCTTTCCCTTCAGTTTTAGAGGCAACAAATTCCTTGGCAATAAGATTCATACCATCTCGCAAGGGTGTAATAAGGGCAATATCAGCCACATTATAAAGGGCCACGAGGGGATGAAAGGAAAGGCAGCGATATAAATACCATACTGGGACCCAACCAATTGTACCATACTTTCCGTTAATTCTACCTACAAGTTCGTCTATTTGTTTTTTCAGCGCCATATAGTATTCCACCTTTATGCGAGAGGGCACTACAACAAGGACAAGATTTACTTTTTCTCTATAACGGGGATATTTTCCCAAAAAAGTCTCAAAGGCCTCTAGCCGTTGCGGAATACCTTTTGTGTAGTCTAGACGATCAACAGATAAAATAACCTTTCGTTCACCTATCTTTTTGCGAATTTTCTTGATCTCCTTTTTTACTGCTGTTGTGCTCACTGCCTGGGCAAACTTTTCGCAATCTATTCCCATAGGGAAGGTATCCACTTTTATGACTCTATTATCGGCTATGATTTGCCCTATCGTATGTTCATAACCCAACAGGCGGCGAACACTATTAAGGAAATGAAGGGCATAATCATAAGTATGGAAACCTATAAGATCTGCCCCTAACATTCCCTCTAGAATTTCCCTACGCCATGGAAGTAAGCGAAATATTTCAAAAGAAGGAAAGGGAATATGCAGAAAAAAACCAATACTAACTTTTGGCATTTGTTCTCTTATTAATCTTGGAAGCAACATCAAATGGTAATCATGGATCCATATCACATCATCTTCTGTAGCTACGTTCAAGACGGCTTTACAAAAAGCTTTATTTACTCTTTTATAAGCTTCCCAAAAGGTATCACTATAAGAGGTATAAGAAGAAAAGTAATGAAAAAGGGGCCAGAGAATCTTATTAGAAAAACCATGATAGTAATTGTCTACATCTTTCTGGGAGAGAAAGATAGGATAGTTATGCTCTATCTTTAATTTCTCAGTAATCTGCTCTTTCTCTTTTTCTTTCAATTTCTCCAAAACAATCCCTGGCCATCCAACCCACAAGGCATTATAGGCTTTATAAACCGAACCTAATCCTGTAGCCAACCCACCTGCACTAGTTTGAAAGTTTATTCTATTATTTTTTTTTATTACACTAAAAGGCAATCTATTTGAAACTATAATTAGATTCCCCATTTATATCTCCCTTTTAGGCGGTGATGTCTTATAATTCCTGTAAAAAGAGGGTGACCTGGGTTATAATAGATAAACTTAACAAAAAACAAACAAAGGAAGCCACCCATAAAAAGGATACCACCAAGTGAAAAGATGCGCAAGAAGTTAGAAGCATTGTTAAAGGGAGAAAATACTGGCTATCGCAATGGCTATGAGCCTTCAGGGACAACGAATTTAGTAGAAAGAAGCTTAGCAGGAACGCAGAAGGACAAAAATAATTCCCTGTTTTTTAACAGAGAAATCAGCCTTAAAATTAGTTTTCTCAGTGCTTATCAGGGAAGGATTTCAAAATAAACAAGACAAACAAGAATTGAAAGGGGTGTGTTAATTATGTATTTGGCTACCTTTTTTACAGGAAGTATAGGGCATAACCCTCTCGAAGATGTTATTAAAGCATTGAAGGCAAAACTAAGGTTTAAGCTGATTGTTTTTTCTTTAATTCCCACAAAGGGCGCATCCGACGAATTTGTTTAGGATTAAGATGTTCCCAAGGAATGCCTTCAGGTTTAGGAAAGAGCGTTTCAGTTTGGATAATTCGGGTAGGGGTAACAATATAATCTACAGGCACATCTTTGTCGGTTATAGGTAAGCTTTCTACTATCTGTAGATCGTGAACCAGAGCTACCACCGCAGTTTGAGAGTCAATACAGCCTATTTCTCTTAGGATGGCATATTCCAGGTCAAAAAAGCCGGCACCTTTACCTAGTCTACCGCCATTTTTACTCACTGCTACAGCTCCAGTTGCTAAGAGGTCTATGTGACCAATGCTTCCTTTTTGGGTGGGCAGTTTACGGCCATAATCTATAACTCCATAGGTTTGTATAGCCGTTGGCCAATATCGGCGGGGAAGATGTTTTGGGTCTAAGACATAAAAGCCATCCTGCAGCCCTGGTGTGGCTATGATTAAGCGCTTTCTATCTACAAGGGCATTAAATCTTACCTGTCTTTGCGCTTCGTCTGGTGGCACCATAATACACCTGGCCTTCTTATAAGCAGGTAAGTGCCGCAGTCTTTCGGCTGCTTTGTTTTGTCCAGCAAAAGGAGGAATGCGCTGAAATGGTGCTGGCGAAACCTTTTTTCCCCAAAGAAGTTGCCAAATTTGATTACGCAGTGATTGTTTGGTATTTACCATACTTGACACATTTAAACATTTATGTTTTTAAACGGCAAGCCCTATGAAATAGGCAAATCTGCTGAAACTGCATTATAAGAAACTGCATTATAAAAGGAGGGGGGTTTTGAAAAAACGGGTCTTGAGTGGTATGCGTCCTACGGGTAAATTGCATCTGGGAAACTTACACGGAGCCCTGGCTAACTGGAAACGACTCCAGGAACAATATGAATGCTATTTCTTTGTAGCTGACTGGCATGCTTTAACCAGTGATTACCAAGATGCAAGTCATGTTCAGGAATACACCTGGGAGATGCTTATAGACTGGCTAAGTGCTGGCCTTGATCCCGAGAAGGCCACTATATTTATCCAGTCTAAAGTCCCAGAGCACACCGAGTTGCATCTTTTATTTTCTATGATTACACCTTTACCTTGGCTGGAGAGAAATCCTACTTACAAAGAACAGCGAAAAGAATTAATAGAAAAGGATCTAAATACTTATGGCTTTCTAGGCTATCCTGTGTTGCAGGCAGCTGATATTTTGATTTACAAAGCCCATCTTGTTCCCGTAGGTGTGGATCAACTACCTCATATAGAACTTACCCGCGAGATTGCCCGTCGATTCAATTATCTTTACAAAAAAGAAGTTTTTCCTCTTCCTGAACCATTGCTGGCCGAGGTGCCAAAGTTACTAGGGATTGACGGCCGCAAAATGAGTAAAAGTTATCATAATGCCATTTATCTTTCTGACTCACCGGAAGTGATAAAAGAGAAGGTAAGCCAGATGTTTACAGATAAATCACGTTTACGTAAGAGTGATCCAGGTCATCCCGATATTTGCAATGTGTTCTCTTTTCATAAAATTTATACACCGGCAGAAACAGTGGCTCAGATTGAAGAGGACTGTAAAAACGCCAAGATAGGATGCGTAGAATGTAAAAAATGTCTGGCAGAGAATCTCATTCAAGGAATACTTCCTCATCAGGAAAGACGCCATTATTACGAAACACACGCAGGTGAACTGAAAGAAATTGTAGAGTTTGGGATTAAAAAGGCCCAAATGGTAGCACGTGCTAGTTTAGAGGAAGCAAAAGCAGCCGTGGGAATTTAATTTCCTAACTCACTAGTTTTTTTACTTTTTCTATATCTTCAACCTTGCCCAAGATAATGAGAATATCGCCTTCTTTTATCTTAAACTCTGGCGAAAAAAGGCAGTGGACGGTATCGGATCCACTTTCTCTCACAGCAATTACCTGAATGCCGTATTTACGCCGCAAGTCTAAATCCTTTAAGCTTTTATCAACAAAGGCTTTAGGTGCTGCCATTTCTATTACCTGGTATTCTTGAGAAAGAGGTAGATAATCCAACACATTAGGCGTATCCAGACTCGCTGCCAGTTTAATGGCCATATCTCTTTCAGGGAATATTACCTTTGTAGCTCCTACCATTTCCAGAATCTTTTGGTGATCTTCGTTTACTGCCTTTACAATAATTTGTTTTACTTCCATTTCTCTCAAATAAAGAGTAAGTAAAATACTGGCACTCAGGTTTTCTCCCAAACTAACAACGGCCAGATCCACTGTATTTAAACCTAGATTTTCCAACAACTCCCGATCTGTGCAATTGGCGACAATGGCTTGGGTAGCATATTCCTGCGCTTTCTGAATCAAGTCCTTTTCTTGGTCTACTGCAATGACCTCATGCCCTTTTTCAAACAGGGCCTTGGCCACATTTCTACCAAAAATTCCTAGTCCAAATACAGCAACACGCATAGTATTCTCCTAACCAATCATAACATTTTCTTCTGCATATTGGTAGCGTTTAGTTACTTCTTCTATTTTCACTAAATGAACGATGGTGAGTGGTCCCACTCTGCCAATGAACATCAGTAAAATAATAATACCCTTTCCCCATGTATTCAATGAAGGGGTTACACCGGTGGAAAGTCCCACTGTACCAAAAGCGGAAACGGTTTCAAAAAGATAATCCAGAAAGAATGTTTTACTCACATGAGGGATGCCATATTTTTGTGTCAGCATAAGTAAGACGACACAAATGATAACTAGAAAAGCAGATAGAGCAGTGATAGAAAATGCTCTGTCTACTGCCTCTTCTGGTAAAGTATGATGCAGAATGTGCACTTTTTCCCGCCCCTTTAGTTTATTCCAGAGGACATTTAGGAATACAGCAAAGGTGGTGGTTTTTATACCACCACCACAGGAACCAGGTGAAGCGCCAATAAACATCAAGATAATGAGCAAGAATAAACTGGCGTCTGTAAGATGAGGAATGGAAAGACTGTTGAACCCAGCCGTGCGAGGGGTTACAGCTTGAAAAAAGGCATTGGCTATTTTTTGTGACGGGGTAAGCCCACGCAGCGCATTGGTGTTTTCAAAAAGGAGGAATAAAAGGGTGCCGGCTATTATTAAATAAGTGGTTGTGATTAAAGTCAACTTAGAGTGAAGAGAGAAACGGTGTTTTTGGGCGTATAAACGGGCAATACATTCATTTACTACTAGAAATCCTATTCCTCCCAGGATAAGTAAAAAGGCAATAGTCAATAGAACCACAAAATCTGTGTTAAAGCCTTCAAGGCTATTGGAAAACAGGGAAAAACCAGCATTACAAAAGGCAGAAATAGCGTGGAAAATGCCATAAAAAAGGGCCTTTGGCCAGGGGAAAACACGATGCCAGTGGAGAGTAAGGATAAGACTCCCAATGGCTTCGGTGATGAAAGTGAATGCCAATACAGCTTTTACTAAAGAAAAAAGATTTTTGGTCGGACCATATGTGAGGGTATCCTGGACTACTAATCTTCCTTTGAGAGAGGGAGACTTTCCTAAGAGTAACAGGACGATGGTAGAAAAGGTCATTAACCCCAGACCTCCGAGCTGGATGAGGGTGATAATAATAATCTGTCCCCAGAAAGTAAACTTTGTGCCTGTATCTACTACCACAAGCCCTGTCACGCAAACAGCAGAAGTAGCGGTAAATAAAGCATCAATATAGGACAAATTACCAAAATGAGTAAAGGGCATATAGAGCAAAAAGGCCCCTATGGTAATAAGGGCGAAAAAGGAAAAGGCCAGAATGGCTGGCGGAGAGGGATTTTTAAACAAAGAACGCATTTTAATCTTCGTGGTTTCTACCTAACAGTCCTGCCCGTAGCAAGAAATAAAGTAATTGCAGAATAGCGGCGGCGGCAGCAGCCACATAAGTCATTGCAGCAGCGGTCAACACCTGTTTTGCTCCTGAAAACTCATCAGCAGTAAGGAGACCAGTTTCCTTGATAGCCGCCAGAGCACGGAAGCTGGCATTGAACTCTACCGGTAAAGTCACTAGTTGAAAAAGCACGGCACCAGAAAAGAACAAAATGCCCAATTTGATGAGAGTTAAGGCATGGAAGATAAATCCGATAAACAATAGAGGCCAGGCTAAATTTGAGCCAATCATAGTGATAGGCACTAAAGCAGTTCTCAATCTTAAGGGTGCATAACCAAAGGCATGTTGTAAAGCATGGCCAGCTTCGTGACAGGCAATACCGATGGCAGCAATTGTTCGTCCTTGATATACCTCAGGTGAGAGCCGTAAAGTCTTATCCCTTGGATCATAATGGTCACTCAAAAGACCAGAGCTTATTTCTATGCGTACATCATGCACTCCTTTTGCACGTAACATATAATCAGCCGCTTCGGCCCCTGAAAGGCCCCGCATATTAGGTGTTTGTGAATACTTATTATAGGCACTTTTCACCCAAATCTGGGCAATAATAGAAAGCAAAAAAGCTGGTGCAATAAGTAAAAAATACAGAGGGTCAAAAAAGAACATCCTTACCTCCCTTAAAACATTCTATTTGGTTTTTAACCATCCTCTTAGTGAAAGTCAAGAGTGATAAATTGGGACGATTCTTGGGCTTTTGTTTTTAAAGAAAATTTAAAATAGGGCAATTTGCCTAAAACTACTTCTATCTTTTTTAACAAAGGAAGTAAAGTAGAAGGTTGCAGAGCAGAAATGGCAATGGCATCGTAACGCTGACACTGTCTTTCTACATAATCAGGAGCTACTAGGTCCATTTTGCTAAATACCCTTAAAACAGGAATACGATGTAAGTTCAATTGTCTTAAGATATCTTCTACTACCTTAATATGCTCAGCAAAGTGAGGATTGCTTATGTCTATTAAGTGAAGCAAAAGATGTGCATCTTGAAGCTCCTCTAAGGTGGCGGCAAAGGCTTCCATTAAGTCTTTAGGTAAGTTCCGGATAAATCCAACCGTATCTGTAATGATGGCTTCTCTTTCACTGGGAAAACGCAAACGTCGACTGGTAGGATCTAAAGTGGCAAAAAGCCTGTTTTCTGCCAGGACTTTACTCCGGGTTAAGGTATTTAAAAGGGTGGATTTACCGGCATTGGTATAACCGATAATAGAAATAACGGGTAAATCACTACGCCGCCGCTTAATGCGTCTTTGTGAACGTTGCCTCCGAATGGCCTTTAGCTCTTTTTGCAAACGGTGAAGACGCTCTTTTGTCCGCCGTCTATCTATTTCTAGCTTTGTTTCACCAGGTCCCCTTCCCCCAATTCCACCGGCGAGCCGTGACATGGAGGCATCTTGTTTGACCAGACGAGGCAAGAGGTATTTTAGTTGAGCCATTTCTACTTGAATTTTACCCTCTCTACTTTTCGCCCTTTGAGCAAAGAGGTCCAGAATAAGTTGAGTGCGGTCTATAACCCGCAGGTCTGTAAAACCAGTAATGGCCTTTACCTGAGAAGGATTGAGCTCGTGGTCAAAGATGAGCAAATCAGCCCCAACCTGTAAGGCCCGAATGGCAATTTCTGTCAGTTTGCCCTTACCGATGAAGAACTTAGGGTTTATCTGCCGTCGGGTTTGGATGATTTTATCTATTACTTCCACGCCTGCGGTTTTGGCCAGTTCAGTTAACTCAGTTAAGGATTCTTCAGCTTCAGATTTAGGACCAGTAGCTACATGAATTAAAAAAGCTCTATCTTTGGTTTTTTCAATAGAATGTGCTCTTTGCCTTCGCTGAAATTCTTCCTCCAGGGCATCTATCAATTTGGTAAAGTCTAAGTCTAGTCTGCCATATTGAATTGGTGCTAAAATATGCCAACCTTGACCATTTTTATTCACCGGTAACAGGTGAGCAATGTGATAGAAAAGAGGCAAACCTCGTTTGCCATCCATCGTAACTGCACACATCAAATCCAGACGTAATAAGGCCAAATCTGTTAAATCGTCCTCGCTCAAACCTTCCTGATTTAAGTGAGTATGGACACACCTTAATCCCCGCAAACGGGCGAGACCACTGCGGTATTTGCTTAAATCAGGGATAAAAATACCCCGCTGATTTCCAACAATGACAAACTCTATTTGTCCGCTCCGATCAATAAGCAAACCAATCTGCCGGCTAATTTCAAAGGAGAGCTCACTTATATAACGGGTTAATTCTAAAGTAATAACTTCACCCGGTGGGATACGACGATGATAGATTTTTTCTAACCGTTTAACCTGACTGGGTTTTAAGCCCTGTAAATCGCCAAAAACTTTAGGAATATAAATACCTCCTTAATATTTTTATATATAATAACTACTGATTGTCTGTATGGCAAGAAGAGAAATAGGCTTAGTTTTTGTGTTTGGGTGTTATAATTGAAATCTCTGATTTCCTGCCATTGTTTATTCGCCATCTATACACTTTTCCTCCAATAAGCTGACCGGAGAAAAAGGCTCCTATTAAGATAGGAAAGGTAATAAATCGCCAACCCAAGCCTGAAAATACCCGAAAGGCAATAACAAAGGGAACGGGAATGTGAACCGACAGGAACCATTGAGATGAAAACTTTTTGGTGCTAGCTCGCCAATAACCAAAGGGCAAATTTAAAATAAAAACCATAATCGCTACAAACCAAAGTTTCATAGATCTTGCCTCAGATATAGGTATCCTTTGCGCAAAAGCATAAGTGTATATCTAATTAAAATGAACAAACATCTTTTATGCAATGCTTTTGGACCATTGTTGTATCAAAATTTTTACCCAGGTTTGTTTTTTATTTATTAGATTAATGCCTTCTCAGAATACAAAAAAGAGAAGCAAACGTCAAATTTTGTTTAAAGCCGCAAATTTTTGATTACTAAGTAAAAGTAGGTAGCAAACCAAAGCCGGGTTGTGAGCAAAGCAGGTGGAAAAG
>JAGHCL010000176.1 GCA_021160485.1 Candidatus Desulfofervidaceae bacterium | reverse complement strand
CAGTTAAATCTAATTCCTTTATGTGCCATAAGCCAGATAACTCTTCGCAGATGTTTATTTCCTCCTTTTTAGTGGTTTTGGGGGGTAAAGGCAGCAGGTGTGCCTCCCGTCCAATCCTCCATGATGACAAGGGCTTAAAAAGCCCAACCAACCTATCATGGATTAGGGAGGCAGGGAACAGACTCCTTAAAGGGCTCTATAGCCCAAAAGAAATGGCGCTCTCCTGCCTTGCCCCCATTTAAAAATAACATAATTCATAGTAGGAGAAAGGATATGAAGCTTTGTGTTGTTGGACCTGGTTATGTTGGTCTTGTTACGGCTGCCTGTTTTGCTGAAATGGGTAATGAAGTTGTTTGTGTCGGAAGGGAAGAAGACCCAATTGATAATTTAAATCAAGGTATCATCCACATTTATGAGCCGGGATTAGAAGAATTGGTAAAAAGGAACCTTAAAGACGGACGGCTTTATTTTACGGATGACTTAGTCGCCGGCGTTAAGAACGCTTTAATCATCTTCCTGGCAGTGGGGACACCACCCAAAGAAGATGGTAGTTGTGATTTAAGTGCTATTTATCAAGTAGCTGAGCAAATTGCCAATATTATAAATAGCTATCGAATTGTAGCTATTAAATCTACCGTGCCCGTAGGCACTAGTGAGAAGATAGCCCAGATTATTTCTCAGGGGCTAAAAAAACGTGGATTAAACATAAATTTTGATGTTGTTTCTAATCCGGAATTTTTAAAAGAAGGTGATGCGGTTAATGATTTTATGAAGCCAGATCGGGTTATTATTGGTACAGAGAATGTACGCACAGCGGAAATTATGAAAGAACTATATGCCCCCTTTGCTCGAACACGTGATAAATTAATTGTCATGGATCAACGCAGTGCTGAAATGACTAAGTATGCAGCCAATTGTATGCTGGCCACAAAGATTTCTTTTATTAATGAAATTGCCAACCTGTGTGAACATCTAGGGACAGATGTTAGTCTGGTACGTAAGGGTATTGGTGCTGACCATCGTATTGGCTACCATTTTATCTATCCTGGGGTGGGCTTTGGTGGTTCGTGCTTTCCCAAAGACCTCAGTGCCATGATCCATCTAGGCGAAACAAATGGCTGGAACCCGATTCTTTTGAAGGCCGTTAAAGAAGTAAACGACCGTCAGAAAAAGAGACTGGCAGAGAAAATTGTTCAATATTTTCAAAAGAAAGATGGGGTGAAAGGGAAAAAAATTGCCATTTGGGGGTTATCTTTTAAACCAAATACTAACGACATGCGTGAGGCTCCCTCTATTGACATCATTTCCCGCCTGCTTTTAGAGGGTGCTATGGTGGAAGCCTTTGATCCGGTAGCAATACCTGAGGCAAAAAAGATCTTTGGAGATAGAATTAAGTATGCCCCTAATGCTTATGCTGCCCTGGAAGGGGCCCATGCCTTAGCTTTGGTGACAGAATGGAATCAGTTTCGTCATCCTGATTTTGACCGGATGGCTGAAATTATGACAGAAAAAGTCATCTTTGATGGACGAAATCTTTACGAAATGCAGGAGCTTAAAAGAAAAGGCTTTATTTATTTTGGAATAGGCCGAAGTTAGTGACTGGCGGATAGTGAAATTAGAGGGTAAGACATGCGTATTCAAACTATAAGAGGTTTTAGAGATATTCTTTCAGAAGAGGCAGGAAAGTGGCGCTATGTGGAAGACACTGCGCGGGAGGTCTTAGATTGGTTTGGCTTTAAAGAAGTTCGCTTGCCTATACTTGAAAAGACATCCCTTTTTGCCCGAAGCATTGGAGAAAATACAGACATTGTTGAAAAGGAAATGTACACCTTTACAGATAAAAGTGGTGATTCTCTAACTTTAAGACCCGAAGCAACAGCCTCTATGGTAAGAATGTTTATTCAGCATAGTCTTTATGGACAACCAAAAGCAGCCAAGCTGTTTACAATTGGCCCTATGTTCAGGCGTGAACGTCCTCAAAAAGGTCGCTATCGACAATTTTGGCAAGTAGACGCAGAAATGTTTGGTTTTACACATCCTCTGGCTGACGCTGAAATCATTAATGTGGTGGATACGATTTTAAAAAAACTGGTGGTTCCAGATTATGAAATTCATCTCAACTCTTTAGGCTGTCAGAACTGCCGCAAGGCATTTAAAAAAGCCTTACAGCTTTATTTGGAAGATAAATATAACGAGCTCTGTCCTGATTGCCAGCGTAGATATAAATCAAATCCACTCCGGGTATTTGATTGTAAGATAGCTACCTGTAAGGAAGCCTTGAAAGATGCACCTTTGATTACAGATTATCTTTGTTCTGAGTGTCAAACGCACTTTGACACCCTCCAGTCTTATCTCTCTCACTTGGGTATTGCTTTTACCTTGAATCCTTATCTGGTGCGAGGATTAGATTACTATACCAAAACGACTTTTGAAGTTATTATCCCTGGCATCGGAGCCCAGAACGCTGTTGCTGGGGGTGGCAGATATGATAACCTGATTAAAGAACTGGGCGGCAAATCTACACCTGCCATTGGTTTTGCCATTGGCATGGAGAGACTGATACCTTGTGTGCCCGATTCAATACCCCAGAAGCGTCCTATTTTTTTAGCCCTCCTGGGGGCAGAGGCTGTTAAGTTAGGTTTGATATGGGCCAAGGCCTTACGAGAAGGCGGTATCTGGACAGAAATAGATTACCGCCTGGGAAGCTTGAAGTCACAGTTAAATAGGGCAAATCGTTTACAGGCCGCCTTTACTCTCATTATCGGGGAAGATGAAATAAAAAATGGTAAGGCCATCCTTCGTAACATGGATACAAAGGAACAAATTAATATCCCAGTAGCTCCAGAGCAGGGTTTGAACATAGTGTTGAAAATCTTGGGGAGGGAGAAAGTTGGAAGAGATTAAACTAGATAGTCTAGGAAACTGGCAACGTTCTCATTATTGTGCCACTGTAAGTGAGAAAGATGTGGGTGAAGAGGTTACTCTCATGGGATGGGTGCAGAGACGACGTGATCACGGCGGAGTGATTTTTGTAGATTTAAGAGATAGAACGGGTTTAGTCCAAGTAGTTTTTGACCCTTCCATCAGTAAAAGTGCCCATGAGAGAGCAGATCATTTAAGAAATGAATGGGTTATTGCTGTCAAAGGTAAAGTGAGACCTCGTCCTAAAGGTATGGAAAATCCCAAATTGCCAACAGGGTATCTAGAAGTAGCCGTTACACAGATTAAAATTTTAAATACTTCTCCACCTCCTCCTTTCCTGATTGAGGATTATATAGAAGTGGGAGAAGCCACCCGGTTGACCTATCGGTATTTGGATTTACGCCGTTCATCTGTTGCCAATCACTTTATTAAACGTCATCAGGCTGCTCAGGCGGTCAGACAATTTTTAGATACACAAGGATTTTTAGAAATAGAAACACCGTTTCTTACCAAAAGCACTCCTGAGGGAGCCCGAGATTTTCTTGTGCCTAGTCGTTTACACCCTGGTAAGTTCTATGCCCTCCCTCAATCACCACAGTTATTTAAACAATTATTGATGGTTAGCGGTTTTGATCGTTATTTTCAAATCGTCAAATGTTTTCGGGATGAAGACCTGCGGGCAGATAGACAACCTGAATTTACCCAAATAGACATGGAAATGTCCTTTGTCAATGAAGAGAATGTAATGACGGTATCAGAAAGTATGATTGTTTATCTTTGTGAAAAAGTATTTGGATATAATATTTCTACTCCCTTCCCGCGTCTTAGTTATGATGAAGCCATTGCCCGTTATGGAACTGATAGACCAGATTTACGCTTTGATTTAGAATTGAAAGAAATAACGGACATTGTTAAAAATTCGGAATTTAAGGTATTTGCCACTGTGGCTAAAAAAGGAGGCATAGTTAAGGCTATTAATGCAAAGGGAGGTGCAAGGCTTTCAAGAAAAGAAATAGACGATTTAACCAAATTTGTGGGTGAATTTGGGGCTAAGGGTCTGGCCTGGATTAAGGTAAAGGGCACTGAATGGCAATCTCCTATTGTAAAGTTTTTCTCTGAAGGAGAAAAGGCGGCCTTAGCACAACGTCTGAACATAGAAGATGGAGATCTTATCCTTTTTGTGGCTGATGAGCCTGAAATAGTCAATGAATCCCTCGCCAATTTACGGGTTGAACTGGGTAAAAAATTAGGCTTGATTATGGAAAACTCCTTCTGTTTTTGCTGGATTACTGATTTCCCTATGTTTGAATATGATGCAGCTGAAGGTCGTTTTAAAAGCGTGCACCATCCTTTTACTATGCCTAAAGAAGAAGATTTACCTTATTTAACTGAAGCTCCGGAAAAAGTGCGTTCTCGTTCATATGATATGGTTTTAAATGGTGTAGAAATCGGTGGAGGTAGTATTCGTATTCATCGCCGAGATATCCAAGAACTAATTTTTAAAGTCATCCAAGTTTCAGAAGAAGAGGCAAAACAGAAATTTGGTTTTCTCTTGGAAGCCCTTACCTACGGTGCACCACCTCATGGTGGCATTGCCTTTGGGTTTGACCGCTTGATCATGTTACTCTGTGGCTGTGAAAGCATCAGAGAGGTTATTGCCTTTCCCAAAACCCAAAAAGGCACTTGTCTTTTGACGGACGCACCTTCTTACATTGACCAGGAACAATTACAAGAACTTTCTTTAAAGTTAGATGTAACCAAAACTAAGGTATCACAATCCTAATATTACATTGCCATTCTTCCCGAAGGGCTTGAATGACAGCAGCCACATCTTCTTCATTGCCGGGTGGAATCATCAATTCCACCACGGCTTTAAATCTATCTAGAGTGCGAAACTGGACTAAACTATCATATGCCCCTAAAGTCCACTGAAAAAGGGCAATTTTGTTACGAGGCAATTCTACATGCCAGATAGTGCTACGCATATTTTATATGTGTAGTTGACAAAATTCACCCTGTCAAGTAAATCATACGCTATGCGGTTACTTCTACACTTTTTATT
>JAGHCL010000147.1 GCA_021160485.1 Candidatus Desulfofervidaceae bacterium | reverse complement strand
TTATTTTATCGTTGTTCTTACGCTGTAAGTGTTTTTTCACCTTTTAGATGAAAGGTATTTTTTAAAAAATCGCTTTATTATAGCCCACTTGCGTGGTTTCTTGTAGGGCAATCACTGATTTTGGGTTTTTATGTGAGTTTACAAGTGATTGGAGAAAGTTTATTTTTTCTTTTTACCTTTCAATCAAAATAATTTAGCCATATTAATGGCTTAATAAAAAATCTTCTTATTTTTTGGAATGTTATTTTATATATCAGGGCGTAAGTTAAAAGCTAAAGACAAGATTAGACTTGACAGTTGGCTTAACTTATACTATAAACTGCTGATTAAGGGTTGATTTATGCCGTAACGAAAATAATGAGAGAGAGTTGAATATAAATTTATAGAGGAGGTGATGGTGGAAGAGATTTTTTTTGATATTGCAAAAATTTCATTATGGTAAAAACAAACAAAAAGAGGAGGTGTACAATGTCAAGTTTACTCATCCAAAGGCCCTTGCCTCATGGAGGCAGGCTGGTTGAGAGAGTTATCAGAGACAAGGAAGCGGCTAAAAAAATGATTAAGGGCTGTCCCTCTTACGACATCAAGCCTACTCTCCACTACGAGACTGGAGTTCCGGTGCGTAATGTCTATCGTGAAATCATGTCCATCTGTTACGGTTTCTTTAGCCCAGTAGAAGGTTCCATGAAGCAGGCAGAAGTAGAGCGCATCCTTAAAGAGCGCCGTTTGTTAAATGATTGGATTTTCCCTTATCCCTTGGTATTCGACATCAGCAAGGAAGATTACAAAAAGCTCGGAGTAAGTGCAGGTGATCGCTTAGTGCTCAATCTTAAAGGTAAACCGTTTGCTATTCTTGACATTGAAGAAATTTGGGAAATTGACAATCCGGAAGAATTGGCCCACAAGACCTTTGGCACTCCTGAGGATAACCCCGAGGTCGTAAGGGAGCGCTTTAACAAAAAACACCCCGGTTGGGTGATCTACCGTAGCCTTCAACCCATTGTCCTTGCTGGTAAATACACCATTATCAACGAACCTACATTTCGTCCGCCGTTTGATCGCTTCTGGTTTCCACCGCGCAAGGCCCGTGAGGAATTTGACAGGCGTGGTTGGCGGACAGTCATCAACCATCAGACCCGTAATGTGCCCCATGTGGGTCATGAGTTCCTGATGAAAAACGCTGCTTACACTGGCGATGTAGAGCCGTGTCACGGTATCCTGGTCAATGCCATTATTGGTGTTAAGCGTCGTGGTGATTATCCAGACGAAGCTATTGTTGAAGGTCATGAGGCTGTAAATAAGGGTGGTTACATTAAACCTGAAAGGCACCTGGTAAGCATGTGTCTCTGGGATATGCGCTACGGTAATCCATTAGAGTCCCTGCTCCATGGTATCATCCGTCAGAACATGGGTTGTACCCATCACATGTTCGGGCGTGACCACGCTGCGGTAGGCGAGTACTACGACAAGTGGGCCACTCAGATTCTCTGGACCAAAGGTATTCCAAGCTTTGGTTTCCCTGCTCCTCCGACCGATGTACCCTATGGCCTCCAAATCAGACCTCAAAATATGCGTGAATTCTCTTACTGTCCGACCTGTAAAGAAATGGCCTACAGTGAAACCTGTGGACACAAGCGTGAGAAATTAAGCGGTAGCTTCCTGCGTGGTATGGTGGCCGAAGGTGTCCAGCCACCGTCAATCATCATGCGTCCTGAGGTTTATAAGGTTATCGTGAAATGGTGGAAACACTTTGGATATCCGTTCTGCAATGAGAAGTATGTCATTAACAAAGAAAAAGAGCTTGAAGTTGATCTTGCAGACCTGTAAAAAACAATCCTTATAGGAGGTTTAAAATGGCCTATTTTATGGTAGTGCTTTTGGATGATAACCGTATGGGAAAAATCAAAGGTACCGAGCTGGAAGATAAAATCCAGTATATGTTTGGTGGAGAACTCCGCTGTCTCAATGTGGAAGTCTCTGAAGAATTGAAGGGTAAGATCCTTCAGGAGTTCGACACCGCCCGGGTAGATTCCCGCGGAGCCATCACGGATGTGCCGGTGGCCTTCATGCGGGAGCTTTTCAATCAGGTGGCAGAAAAGAAGTCCTTGGGCCTGGAGGTAGTTGAAGGAGTCCTGGCCAAGGTTAATGAAATCAAAGAAATGGCAGCTAAAGAGTCTGAATATCTGCCTCCACCTGACATAGAAGTGTAAAAATGTGTATAGGAAGCTAAGAAAAAGGCCACCTATTAATGGGTGGCCTTTTTGTTTTACTAAAATTCGTTAAAAAATGTTGAAAGAAAGAGACATAATTTCCTTATTTAAAGAAATAGTTAAGGTGACTCCAAGTCCCTCTTTTTTATTAAAGGGGATTGGAGATGATGCCGCAGTATTAGAATTTGCTGAAACCTATTTCCTCTGCACTACCGATTTGCTTGTTGAAAATAGTCACTTTCGCTGGGAGTGGATGCCTCCATTTGCCCTTGGTTATAAATCCCTAGCCGTGAACTTAAGTGATATTGCGGCCATGGGAGGAAAACCAGAGTGTTTTACAGTTTCCATAGGATTATCAGAAGATTTTCCAGAGGAAAAACTATTTGGAATCTTAAAAGGACTGGAGAGCATTGCCAAGAAATATAAAGTCAGCCTTATTGGAGGAGATACCGTTCGGTCAGAAAAAACCGTTATAAATATTATGGTAACCGGACGCGTGGAAAAGGACCAAGTTCTTTTTCGTTCCGGTGCCCAAGTAGGAGATGTTATTTTTGTAAGTGGTTGTCTGGGAGATGCCGCGGCCGGTCTGGCTATTCTGGAACAGGGAATAGAAGATGAATCTTTTTCTGATCTAATTAAAGCCCAGCTTTTACCTGAGCCTGAAGTGGCTTTGGGTTGCTATTTAGCCCAAACTGGTTTGGTCCATGCGATGATAGACATTTCTGATGGTATTGCTTCTGACCTGAGCTGGATTTGTCAGGAAAGCGGATTGGGGGCTTTTATTCACCAGGATTTACTCCCTATATCACCAGCTTGCAAGAAAGCAGCTAAGCGGCTGAAACAGGATTACCTATCCTGGGCCTTAGGAGGAGGGGAAGATTACCGACTTTTATTTACTGCCTCTCAGGAAACAGCAGATGAGTTGAAACAAAAAGTGGCCGAAGAACTCAAGAGAGAAATTTTTATAATTGGAGAGATTACGGCAGGGAATAGAGTGTATTTAATCCATAATGGGCAAAAAAAAGATATCACAGGTAAAGGCTACAGCCATTTTTGCCCAAGAAATGTTTAATAAAGTCAAAAATCTATACGCCATAGGTAATGATTTGGCACTTGAGTATCTAATGAAGTATAGATTTTGGGAATAAAAGTTACCATTATGGAAAAAATATCAATATGATTAAAAATACACCCTTTCCACGAGAAGAACCTCGGGGGGATTTTGGCAATAAAAGGATATGAAAAGTAATCTAAAATTTTGACTGTCAAATATCACCGAACAAGTCGGTTGATAGAACACCTTAAAAGTTTTAATTTCCACCTTAGAATAAACTATAGATTCTCTTCCCAAAATCCGCGATTGATTTGAGGGGAAGGTGTATTTAAGAGGGAAAGAAGGAAAATTATAGTATTCCGCAAAAGTTGACATAAAATAAACTTAAATTTCCTTATTTCCTTCTTGAGAAATTATATGCCAGGGCCTCGTTTATACGGTCAAGGGTCTTCACTCGCTGCGCTTGCTCCGACCTGTGCCTAAAAAGGCACAGGCTGCGCCCTTCGGGCTTGCCC
>JAGHCL010000065.1 GCA_021160485.1 Candidatus Desulfofervidaceae bacterium | reverse complement strand
GCCTACGGTTTTTTAGGTCCCATTTTCTTTTTCTGGGTCGGATATACGACGGATTTGACAACTATTTTTCGTTTCCCCTTGCTAACCTTGGCTTTATTTCTAGCCGCCTTTTTGGGCAAAATGCTGGGTGTTTATTTGCTTAGTTTTAACCAGACCCTAACTAGAAAAGAGGCGATTGCCGTTGGCATTGGTCTTAACGCCCGTTTGACGACAGAGCTAATCGTAGCCCAGTTACTTTTTGCCGCCCACTTGATTGATAAAGTACTTTTTACGGCCTTAGTGGCGGCTTCTGCCTTTTCCACCATAAGTGTACCTCTTTTAATCTCATTCATCCTAGATAAATGGAAAGAGGATTTGGGATAATGTGGCATAATCTATCTCCGGCCGAGGTCTTGAAGCGTTTAAAAACAGATATCCAGGGACTTACGGAAGAAGAAGTACAGAAAAGACTCGCTCAATATGGGGAAAATAAACTGGAGAAAAAAAAGCGAGTTACACCTTGGCAAATCTTTTTCAACCAATTTAAGAGTGTGCTCATTGCCATTTTATTTGCCGCTACCCTTGCTTCCTTTGCCATTGGAGAAATAACCGATGCCTTTACCATTTTAGCCATTATCATTCTCAATGCCATTCTGGGATTTACCCAGGAGTATAAGGCCGAAAAAGCTCTGGAAGCTTTAAAAAAAATGCTGGCGCTGAAGGCAAAAGTCGTGCGAGCTGGTGTGCCTGTGTCCATAGATACCCATTTTATTGTCCCGGGCGACATTGTAATTTTAGAAATCGGAGAGAAAGTGCCGGCAGATATTTATCTGCTGGAGGTAGAAAGTTTGCAGATTGATGAATCTGCGTTGACAGGGGAATCCGTGCCTGTAAGTAAAGAAACAAAGGTTTTAGCTGAGGATACCCCCCTGGCTGAGCGAAAAAATATGGCCTTTATGGGAACTATTGTCACCAATGGTTATGGACGGGGTGTGGTTGTGGCTACAGGCATGCAGACAGAATTTGGTCGGATTGCCCGTTTGACCCAGGAAGTAAAAGAAGAGGAAAGCCCTTTAAAGAAAAGGCTTGATGTTTTAGGGAGGCACATTGGTGAGATTTCTTTGGCCATTGCTGTGCTGGTAGTTGTTCTGGGCATAGTCCAAAAACGTCCCCTTTTAGAGATGCTGCTGGTAGGTATCAGTCTGGCAGTAGCAGTTATTCCGGAAGGACTGCCTGCTGTTGTTACCATGACCCTGGCACTGGGTGTAAGAAATATGGTGAAAAGAAATTGTCTTTTGCGTAATCTTACGGCATCTGAGGGTTTAGGAGCAACTTCTGTAATTTGCACAGATAAAACCGGGACTTTAACAAAAAATGAAATGACGGTTAGGGTCATTTATGTACCAGATAAGTTTTATGAAGTCACAGGTGAGGGCTATGAACCTACAGGGAGATTTTTAAGCGATGCTCAGCCAGTTGACCCTTTAAAAGAGCTGGGGCTTTTTTTGTTGTTAAAAACCGGTGTGTTGTGTAACCGAGCGGTTTTAAAAAAGACCAAACAGGGGTGGCAGGTATTGGGGGACCCAACCGAAGGTGCCTTGGTAGTAGCGGCTAACAAAGCAAAAATTTTTAAAAAAGACATAAGCTGCGAGCCCTGCCCTTTGATTACTGAATTTTCCTTTACCTCAGTACGCAAACGAATGACAGTTGTTTATCACTATCCTGACAAAAATATTGCTTATGTTAAGGGGGCACCAGAGATTTTGCTTCCTCTTTGCCAGCAGTATTTAGAAAACGGTGAAATAAAAGAGCTTACCCAGACAGAACAAAAGCGGTTTAATCAGGTTTATCAAGACATGGCAAGCCGTGGTTTACGCATTTTGGCCGTTGCCTACAAAGAAATACCTTTAGAAATTACCCATTTTACGGCCGAATTGGTAGAGAAAAACCTTATTTTCTTGGGATTTACCGGAATTGTTGATCCCCCTAGACCGGAAGTAAAAACGGCTATGGAAAAAGCAAAAAAGGCAGGCATTGATGTCATTATGATGACAGGAGATTCGCCTCTAACGGCCATGGCCATCGCCAGAGAAGTGGGATTATTCTCGCCGAAGGCGATCAGAGGAGCAGAGCTTGAGAGACTGGATGAATTCAGTTTAAGAGAAACACTGCGAAAAACCAAGGTCTTTGCCCGGGTGAACCCAGCTCATAAACTAAAAGTGGTGGAAGTCCTGCAAAAACAGGGACATATTACGGCCATGACCGGCGACGGCGTCAATGACGCCCCGGCCTTAAAAAAGGCTAATGTTGGGATTGCCATGGGTATCAAAGGTACAGATGTAGCAAAGGAAGCGGCAGACATCGTCCTTTTAGATGATAATTTTGCCAGCATTGTCAGTGGGGTGGAAGAGGGAAGGCGAGAATATGATAATATTCAAAAATTTACCCGCTATTTACTTTCTTCTAATTTTGCCGAAATTGTGGCCATTGCTGGTGCCATGTTTTTAAAGCTACCTCTTATTCTCTTGCCTGTTCAGATTTTATGGATGAACTTGATTACTGATGGAATGACCGCTCTGGCCCTGGGAATGGAACCACCAGCAAAGGATGTCATGCAACGTCCGCCCCGTGATCCACAGCAGCCTATTTTATCTAAGGCGGTATTTTTAGTGATTTTAACTATAGGTATCTGGATGGGTGGGCTGACCATTTTTAGCTTTGCCCATTATCTAGGTGGTGATAGTTCCTTGGCCAAGGCCAGGACGATGGCCTTTACCGGCATTATTATCTTTGAAAAAATCAATGTCTTTAACTTCCGGAGCCTCAGATTTAACCTCTGGGATATTGGTTTTCTGAGCAATCCTTTTTTAATCATGGCCTGGTTGGCCACAGTTGGTTTACAAATTATGGCAGTTTATCTTCCTCCATTTCAACATATCCTGCATACAGTGCCTTTGAGTTTCACAGATTGGAGTCTAATTTTTGCCCTAGGTATACCCATTTTGATTGCAGGAGAAATATTTAAATTCTTTCGTAAGAAACGGCAAAAAGGTTACCAGAAGCCAGGAGCCAGAAATCAAGAAAAAAACTAATAAACGCCAAATTAGTGACTGGTATAGTAGTTAAGTAGTCAAGTGCTCCTCCCTATTTCCTTCCTAATTCCCATTTTGCCATTTGACATTTAATAAATCGGATCTTCCAGCCTTCCAAATGCGTGAATGTGTAAATGCGTAGATGTATGAATGTTTTGAGTTCTAAGTTGAAAGTTCCAAGTTAAACAAGTTAAAATCGAAGACAAAGGGTTTTGGTAACTTGCAAACTTGGTAACTTGTCCTTCAACTTTTCAACTCCTTCAACTCATCTATTCACCATACCTTAGGTTAGGTTTTTGAGATGCTGACACATGTTGCCACGAGAAAGCGATTGAGTAGTTTCAGGAAAAGAAAGTAATGTTCGGAAAATACAATCAAAATGGGTCTGTTTTTTCTGGGAGTGCCGTTTTAAGATATTTCTTGAACTTTTTAAGCATAAAAATGAATATTTTTATATAATTTTATGACGCTACTTTTAAATAACAACTTTTGTAAACTTTTAACGCATATATGTGCTTACTGTCAAGGTAAAATTTTAAAAGAGGTCGTTTTTGATTGGTAGTCTGGCTGCGGATTATAAAAGATAATTAGAGCAAAAATCGATTTTTCTTCTTGACAGAAAAAAACGAGAGTGATAGGGAATTAAAAAGAAAGAAAAATGCTAGAGAATAAAAGGAAGTTCGCGCCGCTGATACGGCGCGAACGGCGGAATTGATTACAACTCGAATGACATGCCCGCGCCTGCGGCTCGAACAAGTCATTCGAGCAGACAACCCCTTCGGGGCTGTCGCCTTGTCGGCGCTAAAAAGCGAACGCTTGCGTTCGCTCTATCCGCACCGACTGTGGTTGCAGCTCAATTCCGCCGTTATGTGTATATGAAATGGAGAATAGAAGACTATGAATCAATTGCCATTGTTTGAACAAGGCGAAAAAAAATTATTAAGTTTACGAGAAGCAAGCAAATGGGCTTCTCAATATTTAAATCGTAAAGTAACTGTATCCAATATTTCTTATTTGATTCAATATGGAAGGATAAAAAAATATGGTAATAATGG
>JAGHCL010000165.1 GCA_021160485.1 Candidatus Desulfofervidaceae bacterium | reverse complement strand
TTGCTTTACTTTAGAGCCTTTTTGTTTTATCATTCTTCTTACCCGCAAGTGTGGTTTTCACCTTCTAGGTGAAGGTGCTTCTTTAAAAATTAACCTATTTTATCACACTTGCGGGGTTTCTTGTAGGGCAATCGCGGATTTTGGGCCCCAACTTGACAGCTTAGTGCCTTTAAAGTAAAACAAAAAGCCATGAAGAAGGTGAGATTTAAAAAGGTTTTGGTAGCCAACCGGGGTGAAATTGCATCAAGAATTATTCGGGCCATCCAAGAGTGGGGTAGTGAGGCGGTTGCTGTATATGAAACACCTGATAACGAAGCCCGCCATGTAGTCCAGGCCAATGAGGCCGTATGGATAGGAGACGGCCCCTGTCGGGATTACTTAAATGTTGAAAAGATGATTGATGCGGCCAAAAAGACAGGTGCCGAAGCCATCCATCCTGGATATGGGTTTCTGGCTGAAAATCCGGCATTCGCCCAAGCTTGCCGGGAAGCGGGTTTGACCTTTATCGGTCCTCCGACCCAGGTAATTAAATGGCTGGGCAATAAAGTCATGGCCCGGAAAATCATGCAGGAAGCAGGTATACCTGTAGTTCCTGGTACAGATCCGTTACCTTTGGGAGATGAAGGGCAACAAGTTGCCCTGGCATTTTGTAAAGAGCACGGATATCCAGTAGTAATTAAGGCTGTGGCCGGAGGAGGTGGGCGTGGTATTCGGATGGTGCAAAATGAGGAAGAATTACTAGCCCAACTACCCATTGCAATAGCTGAAGCAAAGGCTGCTTTTAACGACCCTCGGGTATATCTGGAAAAGTTCTTACCCTCTCCCAAGCATATTGAAGTCCAGATTCTGGGCGATGAACATGGCAATGTAATTCATCTTGGCACAAGAGATTGTTCTATTCAGAGGCGTCATCAAAAACTGGTAGAGATTGCCCCTGATATGCTTAACGACGAAGAATCGACCCGGAAGATTTGCCAGGCAGCCTTAATGGCAGCTAAAAAGGTAGGTTATGTCAATGCAGGTACAGTAGAGTTTCTGGTGAGAGACAAGGAGTTCTATTTTCTGGAAATCAACACCCGTCTTCAGGTAGAGCATACCGTTACGGAGATGATCAGTGGAGTGGACATCGTCAGAGCCCAGTTAGAAATAGCAGCCGGGAATCCCTTACCTCTTACACAGGACGATATAGTATTAAGAGGGTATGCCATTGAAATGCGAATCAACGCTGAAGACCCTAAAAATAACTTTATGCCTGAAGCGGGGAAGAAGGTGTTAGTTTATTATTCCCCAGGCGGTTTTGGAATTAGATTGGATGGTTGTGCTTATCCGGGCTATGTAGTACCTCAAGCGTATGATTCCCTGCTTGTAAAACTCACTGTCTATGGACTTACCTGGGAAGAAGCGGTACACCGGTTGAAAAGAGCTTTAAAGGGATTTATTATCGTCGGACCCAAGACGACTATTCCCTTTTATCTGCAGATAGTAGACGACCCTGATTTTAGAAAAGGTATATTCAGCACGGATTATTTAGAGACGCATCAACATCTTTTGAATTATAAAGATGAGGAACCAGAAGTTTCTAAAATTTCTAAGTTGATAGCAGAAATACACCATCGGGGTTTTAATCCTTACGCTATTTGAAGGGGTAGAGATGAGAATTACACTCCATATGCCTGTAAAAGAAATCCTTGAAGTGGTCCGTCGGGCAAAGGGTTATTATATTACTAACACCCAAAGGGATTTATCCCAATCCGATTTCAAAAATCGTATTTTACTTCATACTGATTTATTGGCTGCCCCTCACCGCGAACAGTCAGGGTATTTTTCCCTGGAGATTACTGGTGGTGCTTCTGTCCACGTGGATATGCTCCGCAAGCAAGTTAATCCCTTTCTCAAGTTACAACTCTTGCGGGCTGAAATGCCCAATACCATGTTTCAAACCCTTTGTCGGGGGGTCAATCTCTTCGGCTATCGCCCTTACCCTGAAAACGTAATTCGTTTGACCGTAAGAGAATTTGCTAAATATGTGGAAGTTTGGCGAGTATTTGATTTTCTCAATTATGTGCCTAACATGATACCTGTTTTTGAAGAAGTAAAGAAAGCAGGTAAGCTATTAGAGCCCTGTATTTGTTTTTCTACCGGGCCTGAACATACTGACGAATACTATGTGAATAAAGTTAAAGAAATTTTAGATGTCACTGGTGAAGACATCATTCTCTGTATAAAAAATCACGGTGGTCTAGGTACCCCGACCCGCATTGGCCAACTTGTTAATGCAATTAAGCAAGCCTTTCCAGACTTAATTATTCATTATCACGGTCACAATACAGACGGAAATGATGTAGGTCGCGTTGTCGCGGCTGTATTAAACGGGGCCAAAATTGTAGATGCTGGCGATCACGCTTTTACCGGCTTTTATGGCCCTCCACCTATTTTAACCGTAATAGACACTTTAAAATCTTACGGGATAAAGGCTGAAGGGATTGATAGAGACGCAGTCATTTCAACTTCTCAGGTCTTGCGTAAAGAACGCTTGGCTTACGCTGATTTTGAGGCTCAATATAAAGGTTTTGATCCTACTGTTCAGATTCATAAGCTCCCTGGTGGAGCCATGGGCAGCAGCCTGGAACAGGCAGAAAAAGGTGGTTTTTTACATTTGATGCCTCAAATCCTCTTAGAAGAACTACCTAAAGTGCAAAGGGAGTTAGGAAATTGGTGGAGTGTAACCCCGGGTTCACAAATCCTCTGGACAACTGCGGTAGATAATGTGCTTTCTGGTGAGCGCTACGCCAATCCTAACGGGGATTTAAAGAACTTGCTTTTGGGTAGATACGGTCCCTTTCCCTTTTATCGTCCCAATAATGAAATTTACCGCAAAGTATTTGGTTCGGACTGGAGAAAAATCGTAGAACAAGAAAGTGGTTTAGAGGAAATAAAACCAGTAGATTTGAATGCAGAGAAAAAAGATTTAGAAGAAAAGATTGGTCGGGAAGCCAGTATAGAAGATTTGGTGCTTTATTTACAACACCCAAATGATGCCGTGGCCTTCTTTAAATTTGAGGAAAAATTCGGCAAAACTCATGTCTTACCACCTCAAGTCTGGTTTAGACGAGGTGGTTTTAACTTAGGTGAAAAAATTACTTTCACCGATTACACTGGCAAATCTCATATTATAGAAGTTGGCCCGACCCACTACACGGATGGGAAAAAAGCCACTCACTTTGTTATTGATTTCCATCCAGTAGTATTAGTCTCTGAAAGCGAAGAAGAAAAAGCCACTTCAGCTACCCCAGCCCTAACAAAAGAAGAAATAGAGGCCTTGGCCGAAGTAGGTGACATTCGGGCTCCTTTTAATGCCTCTGTGCAAAAAATCCCTGTCAAACCTGGAGACCTGGTCAAAAGTGGTGATACCGTTATTATTATTGAAGCAATGAAAATGCAAACACCACTAGAAAGTCTTGTAGATGGCAAAGTTGAAAAGATCTTTGTTAAAGAAGGGGATCAGGTAAAGACAGGTGAGCGTCTTTTGCTTATTTTCAAAAAAGAAAAATAAACATTCAATACTGCCTTGGCCGAGGGCAGAGAAACTCGGCCCTCAGGTTTTCCTGAGTGATGAGGGACGAAAATGACATTAAGAGAAGTCCGGACAATAGCCAAAGGGATGGGGTTAAAGATTGGAAAGGCCAGAAAAGCAGAGTTAATCCGAAACATTCAAGCCGCAGAAGGTAATATCCCCTGTTATGGCACAAATAGAGTTGAGCATTGTGGTGAGGAAAACTGTCTTTGGCGAGGAGATTGCTTAAAGGAATTTGGTAAAAACAAACGATAAAGTGAAAATCCTTTTCATTACCCCAGAAGTATCCCCGTTTGCTAAAAGAGGGGGATTGGCGGATGTTTGCGCCTCTTTGCCTAAGGCTTTACTCAAATTAGGCGTTCAGGTTGATTTAATCCTCCCTTTTTATTGGTGCGTAAAGGAGCAAAGTGTCTCTTTCACAAAAGTTGCAGAAGACATTCCAGTAACATTAGGTTGGCGGCAACTCGCGGCGGATGTTTATCAAACTGAGACAAAAGAAGGTATACGGATTTTTTTTATTGCTCGTGAGGAATTTTTTGACCGTCCTTCCATTTATGGCACAAATAAAGGGGCATATTTTGACAATGCTGAACGGTATATCTTTTTTAATAAAGCCGTGCTTGCTTTTGCAGAAAAAATACAGGAAAAATGGGACATCTTCCATTGTCATGACTGGCAAGCTGCGCTTTTGCCTGTGTATTTAAAAACGTATTATTTTGGCCATCCCACCTTTGGGTTGATAAAAACAGTCCTCACCATCCATAATCTAGGTTATCAAGGCACATTTTCCGCTGAGGTTTTTCCTTTTACCAATCTTCCTCCTCACCTATTTTCTATAAATGGATTGGAATTCTGGGGTCAGGTCAACTTCTTAAAAGGAGGCATTATTTTTGCCGATGCCCTTACTACAGTTAGTCCTACATACGCAAAAGAAATTCAGACCGCAGAGTATGGCTTCGGGCTGGATGGAGTACTACGGGTAAATGTGCATAAATTGAAAGGTATTTTAAATGGAGTAGATTATTCTGAGTGGAATCCCGAGATAGACCCTCACATCGCTGCCAATTATTCTGTATCCAATTTGAAAGGCAAAGACATTTGTAAACAGGATTTAATTAAAACCTGTGGCTTGCCTTTGGATTTAGAGCAAAAGCCTTTGTTGGGTATGGTGACCCGTCTCGTAGAACAAAAGGGGATTGACATCCTACTTCCTGTAATAGAAAGACTTATTCAAAAAGAAGCAAGCTTGGTCATCCTGGGAGAAGGAGAAAAACGGCTTGAAGAGGCCTTAAAGGATATAGCTGCCCGTTATCCCAGTCAGGTATGTTTCAATCTGGGATTTGACAAAACCCTTGCACACAAGATTATCGCTGGCGCAGATATGTTCCTCATTCCGTCAAAATACGAACCCTGCGGTTTAACTCAAATGTATAGTTTAAAATATGGCACCTTACCTATTGTGCGCAACACAGGTGGACTGGCTGATACAGTAACAGACGCCGATTTAGATACAGGAAAGGGCACAGGCTTTAAATTTGACTCCTATACGCCAGATGCCCTCTGGGATGCAATAAAAAGGGCACTTCTTTGTTACCAGGAGCACAAAACCGTATGGCATGACCTTGTGCAACAAGCCATGACTTGTGATTTTTCGTGGGAAAGGTCTGCCAGAGAGTATTTGGCCCTATATAAAGAGTTAACAAAATGACCAAGTATGTTTGCATTCACGGCCACTTCTATCAACCTCCCCGTGAAGAACCCTGGTTGGAAGAAATAGAATTTCAAGAAAGTGCCTTTCCCTACCACGATTGGAATGAGCGTATCACGGCTGAATGTTATTTCCCTAATGCCTATGCCCGCCGGGTAGACGAAAACGGCTTTATTCTGGAGATTGTAAACAATTATAAGGGCATCAGTTTTAATTTTGGTCCCACCTTGTTACTCTGGTTAAAAACACACAAACCAGCCTTACTCCAAAAAATCATAGAAGCAGATAAACAAAGTTGTGTCCTTTATAATGCGCATGGGAATGCCATCGCCCAGGTTTACAACCATGTTATTATGCCTCTAGCTAATACAAGGGACAAAATTACCCAGGTAAAATGGGGAATTGAGGCCTTCAAATATTTCTTTGGTCGTCATCCCGAAGGAATGTGGCTGGCAGAAACGGCTGTAGATAATGAGACCTTGGCCATTATGGCTAAAGAGGGAATAAAATTTACCATCCTAGCCCCTCGTCAGGCTGCACAAGTTCGACCCTTGGCTCCAGAAAAACCTGGGACACATTCAATCTGGTGTCCAGTAGATGAAACAACCCTTGATATTACCCATCCCTACCGGTGTCACCCGAGCAAGGATACTGCTATAGACATCTTTTTTTATCACGGACCGCTTTCTCAGGGCGTATCGTTTGGTGGGTTGTTACAAAATGGTGATTTATTAGCAAGACAAATCGAAGCTGCTTTTTATAAAGACGGGACACAGTTGGTCTCTATTGCCACTGATGGAGAGACATACGGCCATCATTGGAAGTTTAGTGAAATGGCCCTAGCTTATCTTATTTACTATTTTTCTCACCATCCTCAAATTAAATTAAGCAATTTCTCTCATTTTCTGGCTCAGTTTCCTCCAGCATACGAAGTTATGATTAAAGAAAACACCTCGTGGAGCTGTGTTCATGGTGTAGGCAGATGGGAAAGAGACTGTGGTTGTAATACCGGGGCACACCCGGAATGGAACCAAAAATGGCGGAAACCTTTGCGGGAGACACTGAATTGGTTAAGAGATGAAATAGAGCTCTTGTTTGAAAAAGAAGGAAGTCGCTACTTTCATGACCCGTGGGCAGCCCGTAATGATTATATCAAAATCATCCTTAATCCCTCCGCTGAGGTAAAGGCTACCTTCTGGAGTAAACATGGTCATTCCCGGTTAAACCGGGAAGAAAAGATAACGGCCTTAAAGTTGCTGGAAATGCAATATTATGCTCAGTTGATGTTTACCAGTTGCGGGTGGTTTTTTGATGATATCTCCGGATTGGAGCCACGTCAGAACCTTCACTACGCTGCCCGTGTCATCCAATTAGCCCAGGACTTCGGCATGAATCTAGAAGAAGGCTTCCTCTGGCGCATAAAAGAAGCTAAGAGCAATCTACCTGAATACGGAAACGGGGCCCAAATCTACCGCACTTTGATTAAACCGTATATATATAATTTTGAACGACTTGCGGTCCATTTCAGCTTTAATCACATCTCAGAAACACCTCCATCTAGAACACGGTTTTACACGGTAGAAGTAGAAGTAAAGGAACATGCCCCCCATCAGGCTGGCGGGTGTCTTTTACTCTTCAATCACCTGGTGCTTACTCACAGGCGCACAGAAGAAACAAAAGAACTGCTCTCAACAGCTTTGCATTTAGGAGGATTAGACCTTCTTGGTGCGGTTTCCCCGCCGACAATGGATTCACGTAAAGAATTAGAAAAACTCTTTGCTGATTTATCCTTTTACGAAATCAAAGACAGATTAGAAAGTTTGCCCTTTCACTATGGAATTCACGATATCTTTTTTGATGACCGGCGCAAATTGGCCCTTTCGTTAGTTGATGATAAACTTCAAGGGTTTCAAAACACCTATGCCAGTTTTTATGAAGAAAACAAAGGTTTAATGTTTGCCTTAAAGGGATTACATATTCCTCTCCCTCCGGTGTTTTTGGCCATTGCCCAGAATGTTTTGGAAGAGAAGTTCTTTCAAGAATATCAAAAAGAACTGGCGGGACAGAAAAATCAACTACAGGAACTTCTTAAAGAGGCCAAAACTTTGGGGATTGAAGCAAATTCAGAAAAAATAAAGATTTTACTTGAAGATTTTATTAAAGAGAACTTAGAAGAAATTTTACGCACACTGGATATTAACCGGGTCAAAGTAATTCATCATGCCTTATCCCTTTGCCAGGCTTGTGCTCCACATATCAATTTGTGGGCTATTCAAAATATATTCTGGAATGCACTTCCCCGCCTGCGAGCTCATTATAAACCGCTTCCAGATGAAATTATCTCTTTAGGCAGGCAATTAAAGTTTAAATTGGAGCAATAGCTGTTTTTGTTCCAATCCAATAGAACAAAATAAATTTAACAAATCCAATCACTATTGACCCGATTAATATGTAAAAACAATACAACCATGGGGGTGGAATTCTGTTTAAATTAATTGCGAATTTTGAGACCTCCATTTTGACTTTGCCAATAGGATAGAGTATATTGAACCAGCAATAGAAATTCTGGAGATTGAGGATGCCCCGCTATTTTTTACCCTTTGCTGTCCATAACCATCAGCCTGTAGGAAACTTTGATAAAGTGTTTAAGAAGGCATTGAATGAATGCTATGCACCTTTTTTAGAAATAGCAAAGAACTTCCCTTATTTTCGGTTTAGCCTTCACTTTTCAGGTTGTCTGTTGGAATGGCTCGAACAACATGCACCTGCGATTATTGACCTGATTGGAGAACTTGTCACCCGGAAACAGATAGAACTTATGGCCGGTGGTTTTTATGAACCTCTTTTACCCTTTGTGCCGGAAAGGGACGCCAGAGCACAATTGGAACACATGATAGATTACTTGAAGAGGCGATTTGGTGTAGTGCCTGAAGGTCTCTGGTTGGCAGAAAGGGTATGGACTCCTGATTTACCAAAATTGCTAGCGCCGCTAGGAATAAAGTATACCTTGGTAGACGATGCCCACTTTTTAAATGCTGGCCTTGAAGAAAAGCAAATCCATGGTTATTTCATCACTGAGAAGGAAGGGCATTCTCTTTTTGTCTTTCCTATCAGCAAAGAATTGCGCTATCTTATTCCCTTTAAATCTCCGGAAGAGCTACTTGATTATTTTCAACATTTTTTTGCCTCAGGTCATGGCAACACCCTTACCTATGGGGATGATGGAGAAAAATTTGGTCTCTGGCCTGAAACAAAAAAGTGGGTGTATGAGCAGGGATGGCTAAAGAGATTTTTGCAGTTTTTAGAAGAACATCAAGATGAAATTCAAGTCTTGCCCTTAAATGAATTTGTGGCTACACATCCGCCTCAAGGCAGAATTTATCTACCCCCAGCCTCTTATGAAGAAATGATGGAATGGACCCTTATGCCAGATGCAGCCCTTAAATATGAACACTTTATTGAACTTCTGAAATCACGTCATGAATGGGAAACTTTTCGTCCTTTTGTGCGGGGTGGCATCTGGGATAATTTCTTGCGTAAATACGAAGAAAGCAACCTCATGCATAAAAAGATGATTTATGTCAGCCAGAAAGTGGCCAGGGTTTATAATCAATACGACCCCTCGCACCCACCTCCTGCTGTCAGAGCACTCTGGCGGGGCCAATGCAATTGTGCCTATTGGCATGGGGTATTTGGTGGACTCTATCTAGGGCACTTACGGGGAGCAGTATATAAACATTTGATTGCAGCAGAAAAACAATTGCCCCAAACAGGGATTGAGAGCGTATTGACAGACTATGACTGCGATGGCCATCTGGAATGGATTTTTTCGGGCGCTAAATTCAATGCCTATTTTAAACCTCGTTACGGTGGAACTCTGGTTGAGCTTGACCTGAGGGAAAAAGAAGTTAATTTGACCAATGTCCTCACCCGCCGACAGGAAGCCTATCATGAAAAGATAAGGGAGCTGATTCATCAAACTGCTCAGGAAGAAGACACGGTCAAGACCATCCATGAACAGTTTAAGTTGAAAGAGCCTGATTTAGATAAGTATCTCATTTATGACTGGCATCACCGTTACAGCTTTTTAGACCACTTTCTGGGAGAGGAGGTGGATCTAGCTAAGTTCAGTCAGGCAGCCTATTATGATTTAGGTAATTTCACGATAGAACCATATTCCATCCTGCTGCAGGAAAAAGATAAAGCAACCGCCGTGCTAAAGCTGGAGAGAAAGGGATTCATTCAGGGAAAAGAGCCTTTAACCATCATCAAAAAATTCACCTTAAATGATACTCAGGGCAACCTTAAGGTGGAATATACATTTATCCCATCTTTTTCGGCATCTTTAACTTTTGCCACAGAAATGAACTTCCATCTCCCTGGTTGGCAGCTTTTGGTCAATAACAAGAGTTATGATGCAGTTAAGACCGGCCAAATTGAACGCATTTCCCACTTTCTTTTAAAAGGCCCCGACCCGGATTTACAAATAGAAATTACCGCCCAGCAGGCATTTGACCTCTGGTTTTTTCCAGTAGAGACGGTAAATTTTTCTGAGTCAGGGGCAGAAAGAACCTATCAGGGCACTTGTCTGGTATTTATTAAAAGGCTCAAGCTTGAAAAGGAAAAAGAAACAAAAATAGAATGGGAGCTAAAAATTAAATAATAAGTTACTAAGTTTGTAAGTTCCAAGTTTTTAGGAAGTTGTCTTCTCCTAGTTAACTTGTTAACTTTCCTAACTGAAAAAGATACTCGGAGATTTTTATAATAACACATAAGGCCGGGCTGTATCTTCAGGATAAACAATTTTTGCTTTAACACCATAAACTTCCTCTATCAGTGCCGCCTGAACAACCTTTTCAGGAGGCCCTTGGGTGTGAACCTGACCTGATTTGATAAAGATAAGGGTATCGCTATGCTGAATGGCGAGATTAAGGTCGTGGGAAACGAGTACAATGGTCAGTTCATGTTCTTCTTTTAACCGTTTCAGAACTTGGAAGAATTCTTTCTGGTATTTCACATCCAGATAAGTCGTCGGTTCATCCAGAAGGAGTATTTCTGGATCCTGAGCCAGAGCCCTGGCTAGAAAGACCCGTTGTCTTTCACCCCCACTCAGAGAATTAATTCTTCTGTCTTTTAAAGACAAGACATCTACCAGCCTCATTGCCCTTTCTACGACCATTTCATCCTTACGCCGAAAGGCTTGAAAAGGCGAAAGATAAGGCAACCGCCCTAAGGCTACTATTTCCCAGACTTTATAGGGAAAAATAGAGGAAATTACCTGTGGTAGAAGGGCAATTTTCTGGGCCCGCTGGCGGGGTGAAAGGGTCTGTAAGGATTGAGTACCAAGTTGTATTTGACCCTGGGTGGGTTTCAACACACCTGCTATAAGGCAAAGCAGGGTAGTCTTGCCCGCACCATTTGGACCTAAAATACTGATAAATTGACCCCGGGCACAGGAAAAACTGATGTTTTTTAAAATCCACTTTTGCTGATAACGATACCAGACATTATCTATTTTTAACATAGGTCCTTAATAAATATAAAAAAAATGGGGCACCCAATAAAGCTGTGATCACACCCACAGGCATCTCCAGGGGAGCAAAGACCTTACGAGCAATGGCATCGCTCAGGATTAAAAAACCGGCTCCAGTGCAAAAACAAAGGGGTAGTGTTGTTCGATGTTGATTGCCTGCCAGCAACCTTATTCCATGAGGCACAACAAGGCCCACGAATCCGATCATACCACTTACTGCTACAGTAGCCCCCACAAGTAAAGACATAACTAGCAATAACTGCCGCTTAGCTCTGCCAACAGAAATACCTAAAGTGGCTGCCACCACCTCTCCCTGTGCCATTGCATCTAATGTTCGGGCATGGTAAAGACAGACCAATCCACAGATAAGGACAAAAAAGCTCATCCAGCCGACTTCGGTAAAGCCTGCCGTGGACAAATCACCCAGGAGCCAGAAATAAATGGTATGTAGGGCAGATGCCTTAACCAGAGCAGAAATAAATAAAATAATCGCTGTAAAAAGGGCATTTAAAATTACACCAGCTAAGAGAAAAAAATAGGTATCCAGCTCCCCTTTTATCCCTATGATGAAGAACAAAATGGCCAAGGCAAATAAGGCACCGCCAAAGGCCCCTAAAGTAACACCCAAACCAGAAAGATTTATCCCCAGCAATAGGGCCAGAATACCTCCCAACGCTGCCCCACCAGAAATACCTAAAATATAAGGTTCAGCCAGGGGATTAATAAACAATATTTGTAATACAGCCCCACTTAAAGCTAGGGCCCCACCGACCATCCCCCCTAAAAGGACTCGAGGAAACCGAAGCCTAAATAAAATAAATTTTTCTTCTGCGGAAAGCGGCCAGTGAAGAGGCACAGCCCCACTGAAAAGCGCAAAAATGAAAACCAAGGCAAAGGTAAAAAATAGACCTATATAAACCAAACGAGGTTTTGAAAACAATGTTTTCCCCGCATCTCCAAAGCTACGTTATTAGTGATTAGTAATTGGTCCTTAGAGATTTTACCATGCACTAGTTTCAACTTGTAACTCATCACTCCTTACCCATCACAGGTTCTTTATGAAGCAGTTTTATCAAAATTTTCAACGCTTCCACTACCCTAGGAGAAGGACGGTCAAAGAAATCCGAATTTACTACGTACACTCGATTGTTTCTCACAGCTGAAATTTGAGAGAACTTTGCCCAAAAGGCTTTTATTGCCTGGGTTTGCTTTTCCATCGTAGAAACAATAATCACATCTGGGTTGGCAGTAATGACCTTTTCTAAACTGAATACAGGATAGGCGGCTTTTTCTTCTGCTGCAATATTTATCCCGCCAGCTAGGGTAATCAGTTCATGATGATAAGCGCTGGCCCCACAGGTGACAAGAGGACGGTATCCGATCTGAAAAAAGACCTTTGGTTTAGGCAGTCCCTTTACCTGCTGGGTCAGTGCGTGAAGTTCTTTTTGTAACCTTGCCACCAGAAAATTTGCTTCTTTACCTTTTCCTAGGGCATTGCCTGTAGTGATAATATTTTCCCAGATAGTGTTTAACCCCCCACTTTTTAAAATCAACAGCGGAATATTTAAATCTCTAAGCCGATTCAGCACCCGGGGAGGATTGGTCTCACTCAGGGCAATGACCAGATCTGGCTTTAAATTCACAATGGCTTCCAAAGAAGGATGGAGAAAGGTGCCCACTTTGGGTTTCTGTTTTGCTTCTGGGGGGTAGTCACTGTAACTGGTTACTCCTACAACTAAATCTCCTGCCCCTAGGGCATAAATAATTTCAGTTACACTGGGGGCAAGGGAAACGATGCGCTGGGGTGCAGCCCATGCATTTAAAAAAGGAAAGACTAAATAGACAATAATCAGTAAACAAAGATTTTTGGGAAGTGATTCTATTAGAACCGTTTTAGTCAGTTGTTTTTTCATGATGTGTAATAATAACGTTTCGTCAATGATAAACCAATAGCCCTGCGGTGAACACCATAACTTCTGTCAATTCACTAGAAGCCCCTAAGACATCTCCTATAATACCTTGAATCTTCTTATATGACCAATGACGGAATAACCATAAAAATGCCGTTGTCAAACCCCACAGTAAAAGACCTTTACTTTGGGCAATGAAAACAATCAAAAGGCCCGTCCAGATACTAGCATAGATAAAGGTCTTTTTAGATAAATTTTGCGCAAATATTTTTCCCATGCCTTCAGGCCGGGCAGGATGAGAGATAAAGGCCAGAAAGACCATGCCCCATCTAGAAAGGATTGGCGCTGCCATTAATAAAAACAGAAGATCTTTTTTTATCACCTGCTCATAAAGTAAAAATTTACCTAAAAGAAGCAAAAAAATACCGATGGCTCCGAATGCGCCCAAATGCGAATCTTTCATAATGCGCAGAGGCCCTTCTTTATCCAAGGCCCCGAAAAATCCGTTCCCCGCTCTAAAGGCGGGGTTTTCCCCTTCCGGCTCGCCTCGGTGGGTGCCCCATCGCTTCCGCTAAATAGCGCTCCGGAGCATCTGAGCGCTTTACGGAATAGTTGTAATTATCGTTTTTTACAATCCCCATTTAAACTCAGCCCCCAGAAACATCATAAAAGGAGGTGCATTATAATCTTTTATTTCTTCGTAGTCCCGATCAAGAAGATTTTGAACCCGAAGGCTTAAGGTCAAATAAGAAGTTGGATAATATCTTGCGGCAAGATTTACTATAAAATAGCCACCTAAAGGATTGTTGTCACTATCAAATCGTTTTCCAAAGTAAATACCAGTTAAACTAAAATCCGCTTTTTCTTTCCAGAAAAGAGACAAGGTGCTACTTATTTTATGTTTCGGCCTCCTTGGCAACCATGTATTGGTAGTCGTGTCTTGAGCATCAAGCCAGGTATAATTAGTGGAAAGTTTAAGCCAGGAGATAGGCATTATATCTGCACTTATCTCTACGCCTTGAGTATGGGCCTCTTTTACGTTAAGATACTGCCCAGGACCGGTCGTGACCCAATCTATCATGTCCTTAATTCGACTGAAGAAGTAGGTTACATCTAGAGTGATCCTCTTCTGCCACAGATATTGGGTTAAACCTGCATCATAGCCTTGGTTCTTTTCGGGTTTTAAATCGGGATTACCAACATTATTACCAAAACACACCCCATATAATTGATAGAGACTTGGTGCCCGAAAGCCGGTGCCAAAGCTGGCATGTAATTTTGTCTGCGTGGGCAGAAAATATGCCCCGGCAAACCGATAAGTTACTTTATCACCGGCGGTCTGATGACGGTCATAACGCACGCCGGTATTGAAATAAAAGTTTTCCTGTTTGAAAATAGCTTCAGCAAACCAGGCCTTTTCATCCTGGTTTTTTTCATCCATGCTGTTGGTATCTGTCTTCTCCTGCTGATAGTCAAAACCGGTTACTACTTTTAGATATGGCAAAATAGTAAAATTATGCTGCCAAGAAAGGAAATATAAATCGCCATCATAAAAACTGGTAGGATAGGTACGATGAGTATTGGTGTAAGCAAGTTTTAAGGTATGCTGCCAGAAATGAGAAACAGTCTGTTTGTAATAAGTCTGAAAAAATCCCAGCCTGCTTTTTTCAAAATCATCCCCGCCATCCAAGCCTTGCTCGGCATCAAGATAGGAAAAAGAAGCCCCTACTTCAACCTTCTCGTTTATATTGGCGGTGAGACTACCACCGACATTATTGAAACGATAGCCATCTTTATCCGGCTCGTCAGGTTTTTTAGAAATACCATTACTATCAAAACGCTGGAGGTTTAAGTTATAGCTCACGCTTTCATTGGTACCACTAAAGCCCAGTGTTTCAGTGAAGGTATTAAAAGAGCCTCCCTCAAGGCGACCTGTTGTCTGTGGTTTCGCTTTACCTTTTTTCGTAATGATATTAATTACCCCAGTCATGGCACTAGAGCCGTAAAGCACACTTTGAGGACCACGTACAATCTCAATGCGGTCAATATTTTCTACATTTAAGCGAGGCAAAAAAAGCGAAAAATCGCCTTTATTTGTTCCGCTGGGATCATATACCGGTACTCCATCTATCATAATAACCGCCTGCCCATTATTGCCACCTCTCACAAACACCGAAGCAGGACCACCAAAACCATACTGGGTAACCATTACTCCGGGCACTTCTCTTAAGGCATCTGCCACATTGGTAATCCCTTTTTGCTGAAGTTCCTCTCCGGTAATTTTAGTTACAGCACTGGCAGTTTCACTTTCTTCTACGCGTGAAGCCGTTACCACTATTTCAGGCAGAGAGATTGCGTTTTGCTGGGCTAGGACAGAAACAGGAAAAACCAGGAACCAAAATAGGACAAAAAACCACACCTTTTTCATCACCAACCTCCTCTTTATTAGTAATTGATAGCTTGTGACTGGTGAATTATGATTCATAAATAAACCTACCAACCACCATCCACTATCACCAGTCACTGTAACTTGGGTCAAGAGGAGGCAGGCCCAAATAAAAAGCCCTTGGCAAACGCCAAGGGCTGCACCCGTTTTTTCTTCGCCCTTTCCTCCTCTTGCCAACCTTAGTCCGCGCTAAAGCGGCAAGCAATACCCATCCAGGCAGGTCTTCTGGCTTCCGGATCCTCCTACTCCCCACGCCTTCCCAGGCTCAACGCCCAGTGGCCTTCTGTGAGTTTCGTCCCCGGTTACAGCGGCGGGACCGCGCCGGATTTGCACCGGCCTCCCTATTAAGCCCATCGGCCCGTGGAATAAAATATTCCACAAACCACGGGCACCTGGATAGCCTGTGCTCCCTAACTGGGAGCCTCAAATCGCTCAGCCGCCGGCACCACAACCGGCAAAAAGCTGTTTTAAGACCAGCTTTAGCTCTACAAGGCTGCCTTCTTCTACCTGTTTATCCATATTTTCTGCTCCTCTGCTTTCAATTTTAACAGCAAGTTTTTAAAAAGAGGTAGATAGTCAAAAAGACAATTATATACTTTTTCGGCTATTTTTTCATCATAAGTATGCACAGTTAAGTTGCGATCCTCTATCATTCTTAACCACAAGGGATCATCTCTTATCAAACCATACCTAAAGGCTTCTCTAAAACAGCCTTTAGGAGAACGGCAAGAGATACCTTCACTGCGTAAAAATCTTTGAATGCTCTTCCAAGCTAACTCAAAGGTAAATTCAAACCTTTGAATAGCTGCATCCCTTTCTAAAGATGTTGGATGTTGTTTTAATGCCTCTTCAAGTCTCATCAATGCCTTCTCAAAGGATGTCAATATCTCTTTCATTTTAATTCTATCCCATATCTGATTACTTCCTTTCTCATTCGTTTTCCTACTACTCGCAAATCAACAATATCTATCTTGCGTAGGGTAGGAATATTTTCAATTTCCTCTTTGATTTTCAGAAAAGTCATCCAGTCTATTTCCTGTCCTCCCAAGATAGCAATATCCACATCTGACTGCTCTTCTGCATTACCTTTGGCCCAAGAACCAAAAAGATAAATCCGACAACCTTCTGGCAAATATTTTTTCAACACCTGCTTAACTTCTTCAATAATTTCTCTAACCTCCATCACTCACTAACCGTCAACACTATTATTCCTTATTTATACCTACCCGCATTAAACCCTTTTACTCCAATAAATTCTGCCACTTCACCCAACTCGGCCTCTATTTCAAGTAGGCGGTTATACTTAGCCAGACGTTCACTCCGACATGGGGCACCGGTTTTGAGCATGCCTGTGCGTCTGGCCACGGTTAAATCGGCGATAGTGGTATCAGAGGTTTCTCCAGAACGGTGTGAAATGCAAGCAGCCATGCCTGCTTTTTGCGTAAGTTCAATCGCCCGCAGCGTTTCTGTAACCGTACCAATTTGATTTAATTTGATAAGCACACTATTAAAGGCCCGCTCTTTAATACCTCTTTCAATAATGGTAGGATTGGTCACGGTCAAGTCATCAGCCACTAGTTGCACCTTGTCTCCTAAACGGACATTGAGTTTCTTCCAGCCATCCCAGTCGTCCTCAGCAAGACCATCTTCAATGGAAATGATGGGATACTTTTCTACCAATTCTTCCAGCAAATCTATCAATTCTTCACTAGATAGCTGTCTATTTTCACTGGCGAGGTTATACTTGCCATTTTCATAAAAACTACTGGCCGCCAAATCCATGGCCAGAAATACCTGCTCACCCGGTTTATAACCTGCCTTTTCAATCGCCTCTAACATCAACTGTAATGGCTCTTCGTTATTTTGCAAATTAGGGGCAAAACCGCCTTCATCACCTACCGCCGTAGAAAGGCCTTTTTCTTTCAAGATTTTCTTTAAAGCATGGTAAACTTCAACTCCTGCTCTTAATGCTTCCCTATAGGTAGTAAACCCCGCGGGCACTAGCATGTACTCTTGAAAGTCCACATTGTTATCGGCGTGCACGCCGCCATTTAAAACATTAAACATAGGCACGGGTAAAAGGGTAGCATCAGTGCCGCCCCAATATTGATACAAGGGCATGTCGGCATAGGCTGCTGCCGCATGCAAACAGGCCAAAGATACACCCAAAATGGCATTGGCACCTAATTTAGATTTATTGGGAGTCCCATCCAATTCCAGCATAATCTTATCGATTAAGGCTTGTTCTCTTACATCTACCCCCATGAGCTCAGGGGCAATTTTTTCTTTCACATTGTTCACAGCAGTCAGCACACCTTTACCACCATAACGGGTTTTATCTCCATCCCGCAGCTCCAAGGCTTCTTTTTTACCTGTTGATGCCCCAGAAGGCACAATGGCCTTTCCCACCACACCACTTTCCAAACACACATATACCGCTACTGTGGGGTTGCCACGGGAATCTAACACCTCTAATGTATTGATCCTTGAAATAAACGGCATCTTTCTCCCTCCCTTACTTTTTGCTGGACTTTAATTTAGCTTAAATAGAAGTAAAAGGCAAGAAAACCTCTTGTCGGTTTTTCGACACTTGATCAAAAAGATAACGTATTCCTATTCTAATTAAGCACATTCTCAATCTATATATTTCAGAGAACCAGAAATAAGATTTTTAATTGACAAATACGTTAAGAATCTTTGTTTATTAGAGGGAATTATTTTTCGCTTAATTTAAGAATTATCGTAAGATATTGTTTGGGCAAGATTAGAAATTTGTTTGAAATCTCTAATGTAAGAGTAAATTTTACAAAAAGAAGCCGCATGATTTGTAATTCTTGCCCAGTGGAATAGCTTACTATATTTCACCGGTTGGGGGTTTTTCCTTATGCAACTTTTTCTCTCGCCATAGCCACATAGCGATGCTGAAGCTGCTTCCAATAGCCGCTCCCACTAGAACATCCAGGGGGTAGTGCACGCCGGCATAAATACGTGCCAGTCCTACCAGGGAGGCAATCAGGATAAAAATAGGGGCAGCTCGCCGGAATACAAGGGCTAGATAAGTGGCCACAGCAAAGGCCGTCTGAGTATGTCCGGAAGGGAAAGAGCGAGCTTTTAAAGCTGGGCCGATATTGTGAATATACACTTTTCCTGCTTGAATAAGGGGAGCAAAGGTGGCCAGTGGTCGAGGACGGCCTACCCAGTCTTTAATTAACACCACTACCAAACCGCTTAAAAGCATAGCGATCATCATCCACATCCAGTGTTTTTCAAATATTCTTGGCTGATAAAGCCAGAGGCTAACACCAGTGATAATAGCCAGCACCCAGCCATTACCCAGACAATTTAAAAAGTAAAAAATGGGGTCTAACCATGGGCTGGCCAGATGGTTATTGAACCAGAGGAAAAGGGTCTTGTCATAACTGAGTAGGGCGTTCATGTTCTAATTTTAAGAGTAGACAAGAGGTTATCAGCAAATTCCAGAATGAAATTGCGTTGGTCAGAGTTGGCGTATTTAATGCACTCACAGTGTAATTTTTGCCGACTCCGAATGAGAAGTTCTATGCGGACATAGTTTCCACCTACTTCTATGGCAAAATAAAATGGCTGACATGTTGTATGGGCCTTTTGTGTCTCATCCCAGAGCCCTTCTGGCAAATTTACCCAGTAAATACCTCCCAAGGGGGAAAGTTCGGCATGTTTGTTAAGATAGTGTTTTATTTTTTTTATATCTGTCTGTCCTATCTCGTCAAATAATAACTGTCGCATATTCCTCTCCCTTCTTCTTTTATCTTTTCCATGACTTCCAACCCCACTTCTATCAACCGCCGGAAACGCTGATGTTGTAACTGTGGCAATGCTGCTTTTAGGTTAGCAATGGCGCTCCCTTTATCCGGAATGGTAACAATATCTATATATGTATCCAGAGATGCCGGCACTTCCTGAGCAATGACAATGGCCTGACCTACACCCAAATCTTCCAGTTTTTGCCAAAGCTCTGGATTGAGACCTTTTAGACATGCCAAAGAGGGATTAACCCCGGTAGGGAAGAGGAGTCGGTTAAAGGCAAAAAAACTGGGGATATCAGGGAGTAAAAAGACCATTTCATAATCAGTTAAACAATAGTTTACCTGCCAGAGCCCAAAAGTGCCTAGGGTGTCATTTGGATAGAGAAATCGCCAACCTTTTTGTGGGTGATAAATGGCTACATCGAGCAGTGTTCCCTTCTCGTCAAGACAGGGAAAAAGAAAACTCCCGTCTAGGGCATCTTTTAAACCAGAGGGAGATTCAGAAAGGAGTCCTAAAGAGAGACAGACATTTTTCAGGACAGGATATTTCTCCCACACTTCTGCATAATATTTGGCAAAGGCATTTGTCTCCGGGCAGTAGCCAATTTTAAAATTTTTTATTTCTGGCTGTTCAATTTTCCATTTTGCCAGTGTCTCCCATTGGGAGGAATATTGAGGTCTATTTTTATAAAGTAAATTGTGGTAAAAATTAACTGCCATATTAAAAATCTTTACAATCTTATCCGTGTTCATCTTTAGCCTTCAGTGCCAGCTCAATTAATTTTTCTAACAAACTCGTAAAAGAAATTCCCATTGTCCTAGCAGCCAGAGGAAGTAAACTTGTTTCTGTCATACCAGGAATGGTATTGAGCTCCAGCACATAAATTTCTTCTTCTTTTAAAATCATATCTGTCCGGCTGCAACCTTTGCATCCCAAGACCCGATGAGCAGTTAGGGCACAATGTTGGGCCTTCTGGGCAAGGTGAGTTGGCAAGGGAGCAGGACAAATTTCCCTTGTTGCTCCCGGAGTATATTTGGCCTCGTAGTCAAAAAAGGTGTGTCCATTTTGAGGAATAATTTCTATAATAGGCAGGGGGATTAACGCTTCATTCCCTAAAACACCACCCGTTATCTCCCGACCCGAAATATATTCCTCTATCAGCACCTTCTTGCTATGCTTGAAAGCTTCTTCTATAGCCGAGGAAAGTTTCTCTTTTGTCCTAACCACAGATAGGGCAATACTAGAACCGCCGTCAGCAGGTTTTACTACCAAAGGCAGTCCTAATTCAACAATAAGCTCATCAGGATGGTAGGCTTCCCCTCGTGTTAATATTTTATCTTTAGGCACCTTCAGACCCGCCATCTGAAACATTCGTTTGGCCATGATTTTATCCATGGCCAGGGCGCTGGCCAACACACCTGAACATTGGTAAGGAATATCAAGTAAGTCCAATAGCCCCTGAATGGTGCCATCTTCTCCATAACGCCCATGCAACATGATTAAAGCCACATCTATATGAGAAGCATCTTGGATTAATCGAGGTAAATCTGTTGCTGGATCGTACATAATGACTTCATATTTATCTTTAGGCAAGGCGGCTTTCGCCTGTGCCCCACTTTTCAAAGAAATCTTCCTTTCACTTGACTTACCACCGCAAAGAATGGCTATACGCCGCTTTTTCATATCTTTCTCCCAGGGTATTGATTATATCCGGCGAAAAGGGTAAAGGGGCAAAAATGAGTGTTTCTAATCTTTTTGTCCGTTCATAAAGCCGCCTTATACGTTTTCCCCTGGCTTCAGTTTTTCCGTAACGTGCAAGTAAGTCTTTAAACCTTTCTTCTAATGAAACAATAGTATCATGTTTAACCCGTTTATCAGCATAATTGACAATGGACTTTTCATCTATTTTTAATTCTCCTGACAGATTAACATGAAACCTTACAATTTCTGCCACCTCTGGATAGCCCAGTTCTATTAACCACTCTGCCCCTTTTTCGGCATGATTTACTTCTGGATGTTCAATGCTATAGGCCTTGGCAATATCGTGTAAAAGGGCACCGGCTGTTAACAGGGGAATATTTAAGCTTAACCCCTGGTGAGATAGCGCTTCGGACAGGAAGAGGGCAACCTGAGCTACCTGCTTACAATGGGCGATGATATTGGGATAAGCGCCATATTCTTTGAGTAGAGCTAGACAGACCTCTGGGGCAGGGATGTTTAACTTTGTCCTTTGAGTAGTTCTTTCAACCCTTGCAACGTGCCCTTCCACTGCACATCTCCTATAATAATATGAATCACGGCCTTCTTTTCGGCAATAAGTTCAAAATGAAAATCGTCTTCGCCTTCTATTTTAAACAAACATTCAGCCCACATCTCGGCTGGTAAACCGATTACCTCACAATCATAATCTGTCCTCATCTCCCCGGTCATTTTAATTTCGGACACCCCCGTCCTCCTTACTTAAGGATTTATTTTTCTTTACCAGCTTGTCCGCAAGATTGCAAGTCACATATACGGATCAATGCGTGTATGCATTCAAGCATTTATTAAGTTTGTTGAGTTTATAACGTTTATAGGGTTTCCAAGTTTACTTTTCTAACGCAACAAACCCTTTAACTCAATAAACCAAATTACGCTTTCCCATTATTTTGCCCGACCGAGCTTATTTATGGCGTGATAAAGCTCCAGGAATTGCTCTGGAGAAATTTGTTCGGGACGAACATGAGGATCGATTTGATTGGCCAAAAGCACCTTTTTAATCTCCTCAGCCTGTAAATATCCTTTAAGGGCATTGAGGATTGTCTTTCGTCTGTGGGAAAAAATTTGTTTGAGGAAAGTAATAAAAGGTTTCTCCACTTTTTCCCCTTCTGGCTTCCATTCGATTTTAACCACCTGTGAAGCTACTTCTGGTGGAGGATAAAAACTGGCAGGATGCAAGGTCATAAGGAGTGTAACCTCTGCCACAAGGGCATATAAGACACTTAAAAGCCCATATACCTTTGTGCCTGGCTTGGTTTTTAGTCGTTCTGATACTTCCTTCTGTAGCATAAGTGTTAGTCCGGCAATGTGTGGTTGATAATAGAGAAAAAGAAATAAAAGAGGAGAACTGATATAATAAGGCAAGTTACCTATGATTTTAATTTTCCGATTGAACTCTCTGGCTGTTTTTTCATAATCATATTTTAAGGCATCTCCCCACCAAATTTCTACATTCTCCAATTGATGTGTTTGTAATACTTCTTCTAACACAGGCATTAACTTTTTATCATATTCAATGGCAATAACTCTTTTTGCCTTCTGGGCAAGGGGTAAGGTTAAGGCACCCAGGCCCGCCCCAATTTCAACTACAATATCGTCAGGTTCAATTCCTGCCTTTTTCACAATTTGCTGCGTGGTGTGGGGATTGATGAGGAAATGTTGCCCCAACTTCTTTTGGGGTTTCAGGCCATGCTTGGCTAAAATGCGTCCTGGAGAGATAGACATGTTGGATACCTTGAAATAGCATCAAAATCAAAAGATGCCAATTTATTGGCTTTTAAATAGTGAAAACCAAGGGCAGCGACCATAGCAGCGTTGTCGGTGCAGAGGCTAGGCGCAGGGAAATACACTTCAATATTTCCTTGTTGCGTCTGGGCAAAGAGTTTTTCACGCAGGCGCTTATTGGCAGCCACTCCTCCAGCCATTACCAGCCGGGGTAAACGTAAATCTTTTGCTGCCTGAATAGACTTTGTCACCAGGGTATCTACCACTGCTTCCTGGAAGGAGGCAGCAATGTCGGCTTTAGAAATAGCTTGATGATGGCGTAAATAATTGGCTACTGCCGTTTTGAGGCCACTAAAACTCACATTGTAACCTTCTTTATCCAACATCGGGCGGGGGAATTTAATTGCCTCAGGATTTCCTTCCTGGGCCAACTTTTCAATGGAAATACCACCAGGATAAGGCAATCCCAACATTTTAGCTACTTTGTCAAAGGCCTCACCTGCAGCATCATCAAGAGTTTGACCGAGCTGATGCATGTCCAGGAAATCTTTGACCAAATAAAGGTTGGTATGCCCTCCTGAAACTACCATTCCGATAAAAGGGAAGGGGGGTGGGTCTTTTTCTAGAAAGATAGCTAGCATGTGGGCTTCTAAATGATTAACAGCTACTAAGGGTTTGTTTAAGGCAAAGGCAATCCCCTTGGCCACACAGATGCCTACCAAAAGGGCCCCAACCAATCCAGGACCTTGGGTGACAGCAATAGCATCTATGCCTGCAAGAGAAACACCGGCCTGTGTTAATGCCTCAACC
>JAGHCL010000162.1 GCA_021160485.1 Candidatus Desulfofervidaceae bacterium | reverse complement strand
GCGATGGAAGAGGGGCTACGTTTTGCGATCAGAGAAGGTGGTCGCACTGTAGGCGCTGGTGTCGTTACTAAAATCTTGGAGTAAAAATAATATAATAAATAGGGTTTCTGGCAGCTATGATTGAAAATCAGAAAATACGGATAAAGTTAAAAGCGTTTGATCATCGGTTGTTGGATCAGGCCGTAGTTCAAATTGTAGATACGGCTAAAAGGACAGGCGCTAAAGTGGTGGGTCCTATTCCATTACCTACCAAAATAAGTAGGTGGACGGTGTTGCGGTCTCCTCATAAGGATAAAAAATCTCGGGAGCAGTTTGAAATAAGGACTCATAAGCGTTTGATAGAAATAATAGAACCGACACATCAGACAGTAGATGCTTTAATGAATTTGGAATTGGCTTCGGGAGTAGATGTTGAAATTAAGTTATAAAAGGAAGGTTTAAAAGATGGTAGGGGGAATTTTAGCAAAAAAACTGGGAATGACTCGTATCTTCGCTGAAGATGGTAATGTGGTTCCGGTGACGGTGCTTGAAGCTGGTCCTTGCACAGTGGTTCAGAAAAAAACAGTAGAAAAAGATGGTTATAATGCTGTCCAATTGGGGTTTATGCCTAAAAAGAAATCCAGAGTGCCCAAGCCACTATTAGGGCACTTTGAGAAGGCAGGAACACCCTGCTTTTATCACCTGAGAGAATTTAAGGTGTCTAATATAGAAGCTGTTGAAGTAGGTCAACAGGTGACAGTGGAAGAATTTCAGCCCGGGGATGTAGTTGATGTGACAGGTACGAGTAAAGGCCGTGGTTTTGCAGGTGTAATCAAAAGACACGGTTTTAAAAGAGGACCTGAAACCCATGGGAGCCGGAATCACCGACGCCCCAAATCTATTGGATGTTGCACCTTCCCGGGTAGAGTTATTAAAGGAAAAAGAATGCCTGGGCATATGGGTAACAAGAGGGTAACTATTAAAAATTTGAAGGTAGTTGATGTCAGACCTGAACACAATTTGATTTTGGTAAAAGGGGCTGTGCCTGGGAGCCGAAATAGCTTGGTTATTATTAAAAAGGTTGGGTAAAGAGGTTAAAAAAGGATGCCAGAGGTGAAAGTATATAATCAGGAAGGACAGGAAGTAGGAAATATTACCCTTGCGGATGATATATTTGATGTGCCAGTCAAACCGTATTTAATTTACGAAGTGGTAAAATGGCAACTGGCCTGTCGTCGGGCCGGAACGGCTTCTACAAAAAGTAGGGGCGAAGTGAGAGGCGGAGGCAGAAAGCCCTGGAGGCAAAAGGGAACAGGCAGGGCTCGCCAGGGAAGTATCAGGGCCCCTCATTGGGTTGGCGGTGGAGTAGTATTTGGTCCAAAACCGCGGAGTTACGCTTATTCATTACCCAAAAAAGTGCGTAAGCGGGCTTTGAAGATGGCCCTTACTTCTAAATTGAAGGCTGACTGTTTGCGTATTTTAGATAATGTCGTTTTAGATGAAATTAAGACAAAGAAGTTTTTAAATATTATGAAAACATTAAATTTGCCAAGGGCTTTGATTGTGACCGAAGGTAAGGTTGATGGGTTGAGATTGGCCTCCCGGAACGTACCTGCTTTTCAGGTGTTACCTCGGGAGGGTTTAAACGTATACGACATTTTGCGGTATGACTATTTAGTTATATTACAAAATGCAATTCCTAAAATTGAGGAGTCGTTACGCTCATGAGGGACATATATCAGATCATAAAAAGGCCGTTAATTACAGAAAAGACTACATTACACAAGGAAACCTTGAATAAAGTTACCTTTGAGGTGGATCCCAAGGCAAATAAGATTGAAATAAAAGAAGCAGTAGAGAAGTTATTTAATGTAAAAGTGCTAGATGTGCACACCTTAAAGATGAAGGGAAAAAAGAGAAGAATGGGAAGATTTCAGGGAAAAGAAAAAGACTGGAAAAAGGCCATTGTGACCTTACGTCCAGGAGACCATATAGAATTTTTTGAAGGGGTTTAAGGATGCCCATTAGAAAGTGTAAGCCAACATCTCCAGGGAGGCGGTTTCAGAGTTATTTAACTTTTGAGGAGATTACGAAGACCGAGCCAGAAAAGAGTTTGGTTGTTCCTTTAAAGAAGCATGGTGGTAGAAATGTATATGGCCGTATCACCTGCCGCCATAAAGGTGGAGGCCATAAGCGGCTCTATCGGATTATTGATTTTAAAAGGGATAAAGTAGGTATTCCGGCAAAAGTAGCGGCAATAGAATATGACCCTAATCGTTCAGCTCGTATCGCCCTTTTACACTATGCTGATGGGGAGAAAAGGTATATCTTAGCTCCCTTAGGTCTTTCTGTGGGTGATACCGTTATGTCAGGAGAGGATGTGGATATTAAACCTGGAAATTGTTTGCCTATTAGAAATATTCCTGTAGGTACGATTGTGCACAATGTTGAGTTACGTCCTGGTAAAGGCGGGCAAATCGCAAGGAGTGCTGGTGCCTATGTTCAAATTCTAGCTAAAGAAGAGCCTTATGCTCATTTACGGTTGCCTTCTGGGGAAATAAGGCTTGTTAGACTGGAATGTCGGGCAACCATAGGGCAGGTAGGAAACCTAGATCACATGCATGTGAACATCGGTAAAGCAGGCAGGGCCCGGTGGTTGGGGATTAGACCAACGGTGCGAGGTGTAGCTATGAATCCGATAGATCATCCCCTGGGTGGTGGTGAAGGTAAAAGCGCAGGCGGTCGTCATCCCTGTACACCGTGGGGTAAACCTACAAAGGGATATAAGACAAGAGGAAAGAAGCCTAGTGACAAATATATTATTAAAAGAAGAAAATAAGGGAGGAGGTTCCCTTGGGACGCTCGGTAAAAAAAGGACCATTTGTTGACGAAAAGTTATTAAAGAAGGTGAGGAAATTGAAAGAAACCGGGGAAAAGAAGGTGATAAAAACCTGGTCCCGGCGTTCAACGATTTTACCTGAATTTGTGGGGTTGACTTTTGCCGTTCATAATGGACGAAAGTTTATCCCAGTTTATATCACCGAGAATATGGTAGGTCATAAACTGGGTGAATTTGCCCCCACAAGAGTCTTTTATGGTCATGCAGGAGATAAAAAGGGTAAAGTGAAGGGGAAGAAGTGATGGAGGCAAGGGCTGTAGCTAGATATATAAGGATTTCCCCTCGTAAGGTACGCTTGGTAATAGACCTTGTGCGGGGGAAAAAGGTAGAAGAAGCTTTAGCCATGTTAGAGTTTACTCCCAAAAGGGCGGCACGTGTAGTGAGTAAGTTGATAAAATCTGCTGTGGCCAATGCAGAGCAAAATCCAGATGTGGATGTGGATAATTTGTATATTAAGCGTATTTATGCTGATCCAGGTCCTATCCTTAAAAGGATTAGACCTCGGGCTGTAGGTCGGGCTTATTTGATTAGAAAAAGGACCAGTCATATAACCGTTATATTAGATGAGTTAGTATCATAAGGAGGGTTTTGTTTTGGGACAAAAAGTACATCCTGTAGGGTTTAGATTAGGTGTAATAAGGACATGGGATTCCAGATGGTATGCAGAGAAAGAGTTTCCTAACTTTGTTATAGAAGATAGGCGTATTCGTCAGTTCATAAAAAGCAGGCTCTATCATGCAGGTATTTCAAAGATAGAAATTGAAAGGGCAGCTAATAAAGTCAGGATAAAAATTCACACTGCCCGGCCAGGTATTGTTATTGGTAAGAAAGGGGTAGAGATAGAGAAATTAAAAAAGGACTTAGAGCGACAGATAAAAAGAGATAGTTTGATTGATATTTTAGAAGTAAAAAGGCCTGAATTAGATGCGCAGTTAGTAGCAGAGAATGTTGCCTTACAATTGGAACGCCGGGTTGCCTTTCGCCGGGCCATGAAAAGAGCGGTGGGAACAACTTTAAAGTTTGGCGCTAAGGGTATTAAAATTGAATGTTCTGGGCGTTTGGGTGGAGCGGAGATGGCAAGGACAGAATGGTATCGTGAAGGTAGAGTGCCGCTTCACACATTAAGAGCAGATATTGACTATGGCTTTGCTGAGGCCAAAACTATTTATGGGGTTATTGGAGTGAAGGTCTGGATTTTTAAAGGAGAGATTTTAGAAAAGAAAGAAGATATTTCATTATAAAAAACGGAGATTCAGATGTTAGCACCTAAAAAGGTAAAATATAGAAAACAGCAAAAAGGTCGGATGCGTGGTATTGCTAGTCGGGGGAACACCCTTGCCTTTGGAGATTACGGGCTTAAGTCTCTTGGCCGAGCCTGGATTACGTCACAACAAATAGAAGCTGCCCGTGTGGCTATTACCAGACATGTGAAAAGGGGTGGAAAAATTTGGATTAGGATATTTCCTGATAAGCCTGTTACCAAAAAGCCAGCTGAAACCAGAATGGGAAGTGGTAAGGGTTCTCCAGAGAAGTGGGTAGCAGTGGTTAAGCCAGGTCGAATGCTTTATGAAATTAAAGGTGTTCCAGAAGATGTAGCTTTAGAGGCTTTACGTCTGGCAGCACATAAGTTGCCTGTGCCAACAAAAATTGTGAAGCGGAGTGAGTTATATGCGGGCTAGTGAGTTACGTAATTTGAGTAGGGAAGAGCTGGAAGCAAAATTAAAAGAGTTGCAGGCAGAACTTTTTAATTTGCGATTTCAGCATGCAACTGGACAGTTGGAAAATGTAAAAAGATTATCAGCGGTAAAGAAAGATATTGCCAGAGTTAAAACCATTTTAAGGGAGAATAAGGAGTAGGTTGATATGGCGGCAGTAAGAGGCATGAAAAAAACCCTTGAAGGTATTGTAGTTAGTGACAAGATGGATAAAAGCGTCGTGGTGATGGTGGAACGACTTGTGAAACATCCTCGCGTGGGAAAATATGTATGGCGCCGGGCAAAATTTATGGCCCACGATGAGGAAAATGAATGCGGTATAGGAGACCGTGTACAAATAATAGAAACAAGGCCTCTCAGCAGACATAAACGTTGGCGAGTTTTAAAAATCGTGGAAAAAGCAAAATAGGGAGTAAGGGCTATGATTCAAAGGCAGACACACCTAGACGTGGCAGATAATTCGGGTGCAAAAAGAGTGGCCTGTATTGGGATATTAGGAGGGTCAGGTAAAAAGTATGCTAGTATTGGTGACGTAGTAGTGGTGTCTGTGAAAGATGCTTTACCTGATTCTAAAGTAGAAAGGGGTTCAGTGTTGAGGGCTGTAGTAGTAAGAACAAAAAAGGAATTGGGTCGTCCGGATGGTACTTGTGTTCGTTTTGATAACAATGCGGTTGTGTTGATCAATCAACATGGAGAGCCGATTGGGACTCGTATTTTTGGTCCTGTGGCCAGAGAATTAAGGGCAAAAAACTTTATGAAAATAATATCTTTAGCACCTGAAGTAGTGTGAGGTAAAAAATGGCGCGTCCAAAATTACACGTTAAACGTGATGATAAAGTAATGGTTATTGCTGGAAAGGAAAAGGGAAAAATAGGTAAGGTATTGCGTGTGTTTCCTGAAAAACAAAGGGTCATTGTAGAAAAGATAAATATGGTCAAACGTCATGCCCGTCCCAGTCCTACTACAGGACAGGGGGGCATTATTGAAAAAGAGGCCCCTATTCATGTATCTAATGTGATGATTATGTGTGATAAATGCATGGAGCCAGTACGGGTTGGGAGAAAGGTTTTGGAAGATGGGCGTAAGGTAAGATATTGTAAAAAATGTGGCGAAATTATTGATAAAGTTTAAGGGTGAAAGAGGATGAAGGCAAGATTGCAAGAATACTATGAAAAAGAAGTGGTGCCTCAGTTGATTAAAGAGTTCGGGTATAAGAATCCTATGCAAGTGCCAAGGTTGGTAAAGATTGTATTAAACATGGGCTTGGGAGAGGCGACACAGAATATAAAAATCTTAGATGCGGCAGTGGAGGAATTGGCGATTATAGCTGGACAGAGGCCTGTGATTAGACGGGCCAAAAAGTCTATTGCTGCCTTTAAACTCCGGGCGGGAATGCCAATTGGATGTAAAGTGACTTTACGTAGAGAGAAAATGTATGATTTCTTTGACAAATTAGTTCATTTTGCCTTGCCAAGAGTGCGTGATTTTAAAGGGGTCTCAGATAGGTCTTTTGATGGGCGAGGCAATTATACTTTGGGCATTAAAGAGCATATCATTTTCCCAGAAATAGACTATGACAAAATAGACAAAGTCAAAGGTATGAATGTTACTTTTGTAACTACGGCTAAAACAGACGAAGAGGCAAAAGCCCTTTTGCAAAAATTAGGTTTACCTTTTAGGAGATAGGAGAATGGCGAGAAAGGCATTAATGGTAAAGGCACAAAGAACGCCTAAGTTTAAAGTAAGAAAACGTAATCGTTGTCCTTTATGTGGACGCCCCCGGGCTTTTTTAAGAAAGTTTGGTGTGTGTAGAATTTGTTTTCGCACTTTAGCCTTAAGGGGAGAAATCCCTGGTGTAATAAAAGCAAGTTGGTAGAGGAGTGGGTGTTATGTCCAACATTACAGATCCTATTGCGGATATGTTAACTCGTATTAGAAACGCTATTATGGCTAAAAAACCGGAAGTAGAAGTTCCTGCTTCTAAATTGAAATTAAACATTGTGCGTATTCTTAAAGAAGAGGGATATATTCAACAGTATAAGCTCATTAAGGATGGCAAACAGGGTATTATTAAAATCAGCCTTAAATATGATGATAATAAGGAAAGTGTGATTTCTGTTCTGAAAAGAGTGAGCAAGCCTGGCCGACGCGTTTATGTTAACAAACAAGCGCTTCCCCGTGTGTTAAACGGCTTAGGGATTGCTATCATTTCTACTTCAAAGGGTGTTATGACAGATAAGCAAGCAAGAGCGCTTGGTATAGGCGGAGAGTGGTTGTGTTCTATTTGGTAGGAGGGGATTTATGTCGCGCATAGGGAAAAAAACAATTAATGTTCCTGATAAAGTAGAGGTAACTATTGCCGACGGGTTAGTGCGGGTAAAAGGTCCTAAGGGAGAATTGCAAAGGGAAATTTTACCAAGGGTTAAAGTGGAAAAAGACGGCAATGTGATAAAAGTATTACGAGAAAATGATTCTAAACAGGCAAGGGCCTTTCATGGTTTAATGAGGCAATTGATTGCCAATATGGTAACCGGAGTTACAGAAGGGTTTAAAAAAGTTTTAGTTATTGAAGGATTGGGCTATAGAGCTAAGCTGGAAGGCAAGAAACTAGAGCTTTCTTTAGGTTTTTCTCATCCGGTAGAATATGAACCCCCAACAGGGATTAATATTAACGTAGAGGGAAATAATAAAATTATTGTTGAAGGAATTGATAAAGAATTGGTGGGGCAGATAGCAGCAATTATCCGCAGGTTTAGGCCACCTGAACCTTATAAAGGCAAAGGTATTCGTTATATAGATGAACAAGTGCGTCGCAAAGCTGGAAAAGCAGGAGGAAAGTAGTCTATGATTTCACCTAAGGAAAAAAGGCTAGCGAGACTTCGGCGGAAGCGTCGTGTACGTAAGAAGGTGTTTGGAACATCTGTAAGACCGCGGCTTTCGGTATTTAGAAGCTTGAAGCATATATATGCCCAAATTATAGATGATACTAAGGGTGCGACTCTGGTAGCGGCTTCTACGTTGGATCCGGAACTGCGGGATAAAGTAAAAGAAGTTAAAGGGAAAATAGCGGCTGCACAATTGGTGGGTAAGTTAATTGCAAGGCGGGCTTTGGAAAAAGGGATTAAACAAGTTGTGTTTGACCGCAATGGTTTTCTATATCATGGCCGGATTAAGGCCGTGGCTGATGCAGCTAGAGAAGCCGGTTTAGAGTTTTAAAAGAGGAGGGAGAGCGTGGTTTTTGAAGAAGAAAAAGAAAGTAAAGTGGAATTAATAGATAAAATTGTTGATATAAGACGTGTAGCGAAGGTAGTAAAAGGCGGAAAGAGGTTTAAATTCAGTGCTTTGGCAGTGGTGGGTGATGGTAATGGCATGGTGGGGTATGGCCTGGGTAAGGCCCATGAGGTGCCTGATGCTATCAGAAAAGCGGTAGAAAAAGCACGCAAAAATATGGTGAAGGTTCCTTTAAAGGGGACGACTATCCCTCACGAAATGATGGCTCACTTTGGCGCAGCTAAAGTGTTTTTAAAACCAGCCTCTAAAGGTACAGGAATTAAGGCAGGCGGAGCTGTGCGTGCCATTATGGAAGCTGCTGGTATTCAAGATATATTAACTAAGTGTATAGGTTCTAGAAATCCCCATAATGTAGTGAAGGCAATAATTAATGCCTTTAGTAAAATGAAAAGTGCACGAGAAGTGGCCAAACAAAGGAGTAAGGAATTAGCTGATTTAAGAGGGTAAGAAATGGGTGAAATGGTAAAGATAAAGTTGGTGAGAAGTAAGAATGGCTGTCCTAAAAAACAGTTGGCAATTTTAAAGAGTTTACGTCTTACCAGGTTGAACAAAGTAGTTACATTGCCAGATAATCCTCAAATTAGAGGTATGATCCGCAAGGTTTCGCACTTAGTTCAGGTAATAGAATAAACAGGAGGAGAAAGGTGCTTTCTTTAGATAGTCTGAGACCTGCCTTTGGTAGTATTAAGAGAAAAAAACGTGTCGGACGGGGTGATGGTTCTGGACGCGGTAATACCTCTTGTCGTGGACAAAAGGGGCAGAAGTGTAGAGCTGGAGGTCAGGTTGCTCCTTACTTTGAAGGTGGCCAAATGCCCATCTATAGGCGTTTACCTAAACGAGGATTTAAAAATATCTTTAAAGAAGAATATGCTATATTGAATATTCGCGACTTAGCAAGGAAGTTTAAAGAAAATGAAGAAGTTACTCCACAGAAGCTTTTAGAAGTTGGTTTAGTGAAAAAGAAAAATGGAAAAATAAAGCTCCTGGGAGAAGGTGAAATTCCCTTTCCTCTTACAGTTAAAGTTCACAAGGTAAGTCAGCAAGCACGTGTCAAAATAGAAGCGGCGGGGGGTAAAGTAGAGGTAATTTAAGGATGATTCAAGGATTTCAAAATATTCCTAAAATCCCCGAGTTAAAACAGCGAGTTGTGTTTACAATTTTGATGCTGGCTATTTACCGGTTGGGAATTCATATTCCTACCCCCGGCATAGACACAGCCGCTTTGGCTGCTTTTTTTGCCAAAAAGAGAGGCACACTTTTTGGCCTCATTGACATGTTTTCTGGAGGTGCCTTAAGGCGCCTTTCTATTTTTGCCCTGGGCATTATGCCCTATATTAGTGCCGCTATCATTTTTGAACTTTTGACGGCTGTTGTTCCTTACTTAGATAAGCTAAAAAAAGAAGGAGAGCTTGGGCGGCGAAAGATTACTCAATATACACGTTATGCAACCGTAGGGTTGAGTTTAATCCAAAGTCTGTTTATTTCTATTGGTTTGGAAAACATGGTGTTGGGTAACGTTCATGTTGTGCCTTATCCTGGATGGGGATTTAGATTGTTAACAATGGTTACTTTAACTTCTGGAACTGCTTTTTTGATGTGGTTAGGAGAGCAAATCACTGAAAAAGGAATCGGTAATGGGATTTCCTTAATTATTTTTTCTGGGATTGTTGCCGGTATGCCTCCTGCTATAATAAACACTTTTAGGTTGTTAAAAACTGGGGAGATGAACATCTTTCAGCTAATTTTCCTTATTCTTCTTATGGTAGCTGTAGTTGCTTTTATTGTTTTTATGGAAAGAGGGCAACGGCGAATTCCTATCCAATATGCGAGGCGAGTGGTAGGCAGACGTGTTTATGGGGGACAAAGTACTCATTTACCTTTGAGAATTAACACTTCTGGTGTCATTCCTCCTATTTTTGCTTCTTCTATCCTTATGTTTCCTGCCACAATTGCACAGTTTGTAAAGGTACCTGCTTTTGAAAAAGTAGTAAGTTTATTTAGATGGGGTTCACCTTTATACTTATTACTTTATGTTATTCTTATCATCTTCTTTTGTTATTTCTATACAGCGATTGTTTTTAATCCAGAAGATGTAGCAGATAACATGAGGAAATATGGAGGTTATATCCCTGGGATCAGACCGGGAAAACGGACATCTGAATACATAGATAAGGTCTTGACACGTTTGACCTTTGCAGGTGCTATCTATGTTTCTTTGGTATGTGTGCTTCCAACTATTTTGATTAAACAATTTCATGTGCCATTTTATTTGGGTGGAACGGCATTGCTCATTGTTGTTGGAGTAGCAATTGAAACCATTGCTCAAATTGAGACTCATTTGATTACTAGATATTATGAAGGCTTTTTGAAAAAGGGAAAGTTCAAAGGTATACATGGATAAGTTGATGGAGTGTTCAGTTTGCAGTGTTCAAGTAGGCAAAGATATGCTGATTGAGAAGTTGGTTTTAATATTCAGGAGAAAACAGTTGGTAAGGAATAGGGAAAAGTAGAGGAGTGAGGAAGATGAAAGAACTGATTTTTTCAAAGATTAAACTGCTAACTGGACACTGAAAACTTTTATTTGAGGAGGGAAGGTATGAATCTTATCATGTTAGGAGCACCAGGGGCAGGTAAAGGGACCCAGGCCAAATTGTTAATAGAGAAATATGGTATACCTCAGATTTCTACTGGGGATATGTTAAGAGCGGCAGTAGCTGCTGGCACAGAGTTGGGTAAGAAGGCAAAAGAGTATATGGAGAAGGGTCAGTTGGTACCAGATGAAGTGGTGATTGGTCTCATTGAAGAGAGATTAAAAGAATCTGATTGCGATAAAGGTTTTATTTTAGATGGATTTCCCCGGACAGTGGCGCAGGCAGAGGCTTTAGAGAAGGTGTTAGAGAAGTTGGGTAAGAAAATTGATCACGTAATTAGCATTGAAGTCCCGGAAGAGGAGTTGTTAAAGCGTCTTACTGGCCGTAGAACTTGTAAGAAATGTGGAGCTATGTATCATGTAGTTTTTAATCCGCCCAAACAGGAGGGTGTGTGTGATAAATGTGGCGGAGAGCTATATCAACGGGCTGACGACAATGAAGAAACTGTGAAGTCCAGGCTGGATGTTTATAATAGTCAGACAAAACCTTTAATTGATTTTTATACCCAGAAGGGTCTTCTCCGTCCAATAAATGGAACGAGGAGTATTCAGGATATTTTTGCAGAAATTGTGAAATTGTTAGGAGGTTAAATGATTTTTTTAAAAGCTCCCTGGGAAATTGAGAAGATGCGCCGTAGCAATGCGATTGTAGCTGAAATATTAGCGGCGCTTAGAGAGGCAATAAGACCAGGGATGGCTACTTTAGAGCTGAATATATTAGCAGAAAAGTTGTGTGCAAAAAAAGGCGCCAAGCCGGCCTTTAAAGGATATAGAGGTTACCCATTTAGCTTATGTGTTTCTGTAAATGAAGCGGTGGTGCATGGGTTTCCTTCTGAGCGGAAATTGAAGGAAGGAGATATTGTAAGTCTTGATTTTGGCGTCTTATTAGACGGTTATTATGGTGATGCAGCGATTACCGTGCCGGTAGGTAAGGTTTCAAAAAGGGCGGAGCGGTTGCTCAGGGTTACAGAAGAGGCATTATATAAAGGTATTGAACAAGCAAGAGCAGGACATCATCTTTATGATATTTCGGCTGCTATCCAGAGGCATGCAGAAAGCCATGGATATGCGGTAGTGAGGCAGTTTGTTGGACACGGGATTGGGCGTGCGTTACACGAAGACCCCCAGGTGCCTAATTTTGGAAAACCGGGCCGGGGGATAAAATTGAAGGCGGGTATGGTATTGGCCATTGAGCCAATGGTCAATGAAGGAACTTATGAGGTGGAGATTTTGGCTGATGGGTGGACAGCAGTAACAAAAGATCGTAAACTTTCCGCCCATTTTGAACATACTGTGGCCATTACAGAAAATGGCCCAGAAATTTTATCTAAGGTGTAAAGGAGGAATATGCCGAAAGAAGATGCCATAGAAGTAGAAGGTAAAGTAATAGAGGCTTTGCCTAACGCTATGTTTAGGGTGGAATTAGATAATGGACATCGGGTCTTGGCTCACATAGCAGGTAAGTTGAGAATGCATTTTATTAAGATTTTACCTGGCGATAGAGTGAGAGTGGAGCTATCTCCTTATGATTTAAGCAGAGGGAGAATAGTTTATCGGATTAAATAGTCGTTAGAAGGTCAATAAATATAAAGCTCTGCTTAAAAAAGGAGAGCTAAAAGTGTGGGAATGTGCTTTATTAAAAAGGGGTGATTAAAAATGAAAGTAAGGGCTTCAGTGAAAAAGATTTGTAGTAAGTGTAAAATTATCAAACGAAAAGGCGTTGTTAGAGTAATTTGTGAGAATCCAAGACATAAACAGAGACAGGGATAGGAAAAAATAAGGAGGGGATAGGCAGTGGCAAGAATAGCAGGTGTGGAGATGCCTAAAGGGAAAAGGGCAGAGATTGCCTTGACCTATATCTTTGGCATTGGCCGGAGTAGCTCACAGAAGATTTTACAGAAGGCTGGGGTAGATTTTGATAAAAAGATAGATGATTTAACCGATGAAGAATTGAGCCGGATTAGAGAGATTATTGATAGAGAATATAAAGTGGAAGGTGATTTAAAAAGAGAAATTTCAGCTAATATCAAACGCCTGATAGATATGAGTTGTTATCGGGGCATCCGTCATGTGAGGGGACTTCCAGTAAGGGGTCAGAAGACAAGGACAAATGCACGCACCCGTAAAGGCCCCCGGGGTTCAGTTTTGGGTAAAAGAAAGAAAAAATCTTAAGGAGTGAGGAGTTAAAATGGCGAGAAGACCGAGAGCGAGAGGCAAGAAAAAAGAAAAAAAGATAGTAGAAGAAGGTATTGCTCATATTCAGGCAACATTTAACAATACCCTTATTACGATTACAGATAAACAGGGTAATACTATTTCTTGGTCTAGTGGAGGACTGAAGGGGTTTAAGGGGTCAAGAAAGAGTACACCTTTTGCTGCCCAGATGGCAGCCGAAGATGCAGTTAAAAGGGCAATGGAACATGGTATGAAGAAGGTAGAAGTTTATGTTAAAGGACCAGGAGCTGGTAGAGAATCTGCTATTCGTGCCATTCAGGCTGCAGGGTTGAGAATTACACTAATTAAGGATGTTACCCCTATTCCTCATAATGGGTGTCGTCCACCCAAGAGAAGAAGGGTTTAAAGAGTAAAAGTGTATATGCGTTAAAGCGTGAATGTGTATTTAGATAAATACAGTTATTTTAAGTAAAAAACAAAAGGAGGTTAACCTTGGCAAGATATAGAGGAGCTGTTTGTCGCTTGTGCCGAAGGGAAGGTGCAAAGTTATTTCTTAAAGGTGAAAGGTGTTTTACAGATAAATGTGCTTTGGAAAGGAGACCCTATCCCCCAGGTCAACATGGACAGATGAGGACGAAAAAAACGGAATATGGTTTGCTTTTAAGGGAAAAGCAAAAGTTGAAAAGAATTTATGGGGTTTTAGAAAAACAATTCCGTCGCTATTTTGCTGAAGCAGAAAGGCGTAAAGGAGTTACTGGTGAAACTTTACTTGTGCTTTTAGAGAGAAGGTTGGATAACGTTATTTATAGAATGGGTTTTGCCAATTCACGTAATCAAGCCAGGCAATTAGTAAGGCATGGCCATGTAATGGTAAATGGAAGAAAGGTTGACATTCCTTCTTATCAGGTTAAAGTTGGAGATGTAATAAAAATTAGAGAAAAAAGTCGGGAGATTCCTCTCATTAAAGAAGCCTTGGAAGGAAGGGCAAGGAGAGGTGTTCCTTCTTGGTTGGAAGTAGATGCAGAACGGTTAGAAGGGAAAATTAAGGCTATGCCAACAAGAGAAGAGATTGCTATTCCAGTTCAAGAGCAACTTATTGTTGAATTTTACTCCAAATAATTATGTTGAGGGAATCAACTATGAATAAAAGCAGTCGGGTAAATTTAATTAAGCCCCAAAAAGTAGAAAGAGATGAAGAAACATATTCTTCCCATTATGGTAAATTTACCTATGAACCCTTAGAAAGAGGCTATGGAATTACCATTGGTAACGCACTAAGACGAATTTTACTTTCTTCTATTGAAGGAGCAGCGATTACCTCTGTAAAGATAGAGGGGGTAAGCCATGAGTTTTCAACTATTCCTGGAGTAATGGAAGATGTGACAGACATTATTTTAAACTTGAAGCAGGTAAGACTTAAACTTCATGGTGAGCCTCCATGTACTATAAAAATTGAGAGGGAAGGAGAAGGAGCGGTCAAAGCGGGCGACATTATTACTGACGGCAGCGTAGAAGTAGTAAATCCGGATCAACATATTGCTACCCTTACCTCCGAAGGGCGGCTTTTTATGGAAATGGTAGTGAATGTAGGTAGAGGGTATGTTCCAGCTGAGAGGAATAAAGAGGAAGGTCAGCCTTTAGGGACTATTCCTGTTGACGCTATCTTTTCGCCAATTAAAAAAGTAAATTTTACTGTGCGTAATGCCAGAGTAGGGCAAATGACCGATTATGATAAGCTTATCTTGGAGGTCTGGACAGACGGGACAATTACCCCTGAAAAGGCCATTTCGCAGGCAGCTCACATACTGATAGAGCAACTGGAGTTTTTCCTGACTCCTGATGAAGTGAGAACTTCCCTTATGGCTGAACTAGTTGAGGAAGAAGAGGATGAAGTGCCTTGTGAAGTTCTTTACAGAAGTATAGATGAATTGGATCTTTCTGTAAGAGCACTTAATTGTTTGAAAAATGCAAATATTAATCTCATTGGAGAACTAGTACAGAAAACTGAAAGTGAATTGTTAAAAACAAGAAACTTTGGGCGGAAGTCTTTAAATGAGATAAAAAATGTTTTGACTCAGATGGGTTTAAATTTAGGCATGGAGTTAAAAAACTTCCCTGATCCAGAAATTTTAGAGAAAGTGAGGAAGGAAAGCTATGAGGCATAGAAAAGAAGGCAGGAAGTTAGGAAGGACAGCTAGTCATAGAAAGGCTATGTTGCGAAATATGGTTACCTCTTTGTTTATACATGAGCGAATTGAAACTACAGAGGTGAAAGCAAAGGAATTGCGTCCGTTGGCAGAAAAGACGATCTCTTTGGCGAAAAAAGGAGACCTCCATGCAAGACGCCAGGCACTGGCAGTGGTGAGGGATAAAAGGGTCGTGAAAAAGTTATTTGAGGAAATAGCTCCTCGGTATAAGAATGTTAATGGAGGATATACCCGGATTATTAAAGCTGGTATGAGGAGAGGAGATGGTTCCTCCACGGCCTTAATAGAATTGACAAAAAAAGAAGTTTCTACAGCAGAATAGGGTCTTAAAGTTGATTCTGGAAGATCTTTAGGCCGTGGTTTTTTTACCACGGCCTAAATTTTTGAAGGAAGAGATATGGAGCATAAAATAATACTTGCAGAAAAGGATTTACCTGAGGCGTGGTTTAACATTCAACCTTTTTTACCCAAATCATTAAAACCACCACTGCATCCTCAGACCAAAAAGCCAATTTCAGCAGAGGATCTTGCCCCTATTTTTCCAAAGGGACTTATTGAACAAGAGGTCAGTCAGGAACCCTATATACCTATTCCTGATGCGGTAAGAGATGTTTATAGATTGTGGCGACCGACACCTTTGAGACGAGCTTACCGTTTAGAAAAGGCGTTGGGTACACCGGCTAGAATTTATTATAAAGATGAAAGTGTTAGTCCTCCTGGCAGTCATAAACCTAATACAGCCGTGGCGCAGGCTTATTACAATAAAATAGAAGGAGTTATACGTTTATCTACAGAAACAGGGGCAGGACAGTGGGGAAGTGCCCTTTCCTTTGCATGTAAACTTTTTGGCCTTAAATGCACAGTTTACATGGTAAAAGTTAGTTATGAACAAAAGCCTTATCGGCGGACACTGATGCATATTTGGGGCGGAGAAGTTTTTCCTTCTCCAAGCGAAAAAACCCAGGTAGGCAGAAGCATTCTGGCCGATAATCCTGATAATCCAGGAAGTTTGGGTATTGCTATCTCAGAAGCGATTGAAGATGCTGTTTCTCATGAAGACACGAAATATGCTCTTGGGAGCGTGCTAAATCATGTTCTTTTACATCAGACGATTATAGGCCTAGAGGCACAAAAGCAATTGGCACTGGTAGATGATTATCCTGATATTATAATTGGTTGTGTTGGAGGGGGGAGTAATTTTGCTGGATTGGCTTTTCCCTTTGCGAAAGAAAAACTAGAAGGAAAAAGAGAAATAGAGATTATTGCGGTAGAACCTGCTTCTTGTCCTACTTTGACAAAGGGCCTTTATTGTTATGATTATGGCGATACAGCTCAAATGACGCCTTTAATTTATATGTATACCTTGGGACATACCTTTATTCCATCGGGCATTCATGCTGGCGGTTTGCGTTATCATGGAGATGCGCCTTTACTCTGTGCGTTAGTAGCAGAGGGAGTGATAAAGGCCCGAGCTTATACTCAAAATCCGGTATTTGAAGCTGCAGTTTTATTTGCTCAGCACGAAGGGATTATTCCAGCTCCAGAAACGGCTCATGCTGTAAAGGCAGTGATTGATGAGGCTTTAAAATGTAAAGAGACCGGTGAAGAAAAGGCTATTTTAATGGCATTTAGTGGACATGGCCACTTTGACTTGGCTGCTTATGATGCATATCTTGAGAGAAAATTAAGAGATTATGAATATCCTGAAGATAAGATAAAAGAGGCGTTAAAGGATTTGCCGATAGTTCCTTGACTTTTAAATGGATGAAAATTATAATGATTTCATTATAAAAATTGGAATAGAGAGGGGGTGGAGATGTGAATGGCGGGAGTGAAAGTAGAACCCAATGAGCCTTTTGAGATAGCTCTCAAGCGCTTCAAGAAAGAAGTTGAAAAAGAAGGTATTTTGTCAGAGCTCAAAAAGAGGCAATTTTATGAAAAACCTAGTGTGCGCCGCAAAAAAAAGGCAATGGCTGCACGTAAAAGGTTGTTGAAGCGCTTAAAACGCCTAGGTCTTTTGCAGAGGGATTAAAAAGGGGTTTCTATGTCTCTATATGAAGAAATAGATGCACAATTAAAGACAGCCCTAAAGACAAAGAACAAAATAGCATTGGATGCCCTACGTGGACTACGGGCAGTTATTAAGAATAAGGAAGTGGAGTTGCGCCGTAAGTTAGAAGATGCTGAAATTGTGCAGTTAGTGGCTAAACAAATTAAACAAAGACAGGATTCTATTGAGCAATTTAAAAAGGGCAATCGTTTTGATTTAGCCGAAAAAGAAACCCAAGAGTTGGAAATATTAAAACAATTCCTGCCGCCCCCGCTTTCAGAAGCTGAATTAGAACAATTGTTGCGGCAGATGATAGCAGAAGTGGGGGCTACAGGACTCAGAGATATGGGCAAGGTAATGAAGAAGGCCATGTCTCAGGTGCAAGGCCGAGCAGATGGTAAAGTAGTAAGTGAAATGGTTAAACGCCTGTTAGCATCATTATAAATTCTGACCATTTTTCCTTTTATTTAAAGAATTCGCCCAAATCATCAGATAGTGAATGTTTGAAACAAACAAGTAGGATGGTTTTTTATATCGGCTAACCTAGACCATATTTCTTTAATTTCCGATATAAAGAACGACGGCTTACTCCTAAAATGCGTGCGGTCTGAGACCGATTTCCTGAAGTAATTTGTAAAACCTTCATGATATACTTTTTCTCTACTTCTGCTAGTGTTGTTTGAGTGGAAGGTTCCAAAGCTGGGGTTTTTCCCTGTTTTTTCTGGTGATACTCTGAAGGTAAGTCCTTTAGGGTAATATACTCCCCACTGGTCATAATGTAGGCCCTTTCAACGATGTTCCTCAATTCTCTCACGTTACCATCCCAAGATAATCGTTGAAATAACTCGGCTACCTGATCGTTTATTCCCTTTACATCCTTACCAATTTCTTGATTTAATTGTCGTATGAAGTATTGGGCCAAGATAGGGATGTCTTCTTTCCTTTCCCTCAAAGGAGGAATATGAATGTGGATTGTGTTCAGGCGATAAAAGAGGTCTTTTCTATATTTTCCTTCTTCTACCATCTTCTTTAAATCCCTATTTGTAGCGGCAATTACCCGAACATCTATTTTTCTCGTCTTTACATCTCCCACCCGCTGAATTTCATGTTGTTCTAATACCCGAAGCAATTTTGCTTGCACCGAAGGAGGTATGTCTCCTATTTCGTCCAAGAAAATAGTTCCTTTATCAGCAATTTCAAAAAGACCCGGTTTGCTTCTTACTGCCCCGGTAAAGGCCCCTTTTACATGACCAAAGAGTTCGCTTTCCAATAATGTTTCAACTAAACCAGCGCAATTTATGGTCACAAAGGGTTTATTGACCCGTGGACTCAAATTGTGAATAGCTCTGGCTACCATTTCCTTACCGGTGCCTGTTTCCCCAGTAATCAAAACACTAGTAGGATATTTCGCTATGTGTTTAATGGTAGTAAAGATATTAAGCATGGCCAAGCTTTGGCCTACCATACCTTCAAATATGTAGTTTCCACTAAATTTTTTCTCCAGAAGAGAGGCCCGTTTTTTTAAAGCACGCTGTTCCAAAAGTTTTTCCAAAATAATCCGTAACTTCCTAAAATCTACAGGCTTGGTCAAATAATCATATGCTCCTAATTTTACTGCTTCCACAGCTGTATCAATAGAGGGATAACCAGTGAGCATAACTACATCAATTGTAGGATCAAAACTTTTAATTTTCTTAATCAACTCTATTCCATCCATTTCTGGCATCCGCAAATCCGAAATTACGACGTCTATCACATTATTAGAGATTATATTCATTGCCTCTTTTCCATTACAACCGGTATAGACTTTATAACCAGCTTGTTCTAGAAATTCTTTCAAGATTTCACAAATTTCTTTATTATCGTCTACTACCAAGATATGAGGTCCGCTACTAGTCATTTTCCTGAAACTCTACTTTTCCTTTTAGCTGGGATTTAAAATACAATTGAATACTATTAATTGTCAAGTGTTTACTCCTATTTCTATTCTAGGTTTCATCGTGTCCCATTCCTGACATTGGGGACATTTCCAAGATAACTCGGTTGCTTCATAACCACACTGGGAACATTGATAAATATTTTGTGGCAATAAATCTTTAGAAATCTGGCGCAATAGTTCTATTGCTTCTTTAGTTTTCCCTTCTTCTAAATATACCTGAGCTAATAATTGACGGGCAGTCAGGTGAGAAGGTGCCTTTTCCAGGGCAGCAGTAAGAAGGTCCTTCGCCTTTTTTAAATCCTTCCTAGCTAAGTAATATTTGGCTATGAATAAGGAAGAAAAAATGTCTCTATCTTCTTTTTTTTCTAACTCTTTAATAAGTTTGCAAAAGACCTTTTCTTTCTCAATCTCTGGAGATAGATTTACGAAACGGGAATAAACCAAAAAGCTATATTCTGGAGTTAAATTTATAATTTCTTTCCAGGTATTAAGTGCCCTTTTTATATCTCCTCGGTCAAGATATAAATCGCCCATATGAAGGTAAGCATCTACACACCTTTTGTTAATTTTGATTGCCTTTTTAAACTTCTTTTCTGCCTCATTTATTTCTCCTTGTGCTTGAAGTTGTTTTCCTATTTCTGTCTGAAAGTGGGCAAGCATAAGGCTATAATCATGTCCCGTAATTTTACCCAAACGTTCAATTACTTCATAGGCAGATTGCCAATCTTTAAGCACTTGATAAAGCTGAGCCAGCTCGAGGTAAGCTTCTTTTTTAGCAGGTGCTCTACGGATTACTTCTTTAAAGGTATTGATCGCCCTGTCAAAAAAGCCTCCCTTTTTGTAATCTATTGCCAAGTCATAGAGTGCTTGTAAACGGATAGATGCATCCAGATGAGGGCGGGTAATAATGCTCTGGTGAATCCAAATAGCTCTTTCTATTTCCCCTTTATCACGGAATAAATTGGCCAGAGCAAAATAGGTTTCTATTGTTTCTGTATCAAAACTTACTGCTCTGGTAAAGGCCTCAATGGCCCTATCAGGTTCATTGGAAAGCAAGTAGCGGAAACCACTGAGAAAAGCGAGTTTGCTTTCTTTGGCTTCTCTGAGTTGTTTTGGGGCAAAACGACGTCCTATAAAGATACCGACAACCAAACCCAGTAATAAAAATAAAGCGCTATAATAGGGCCAGGGCATTTATGTTCCTTTTAGTTTTTCCTCAGTAATAGGGAGGTTGCGAAGAGATTTAAGCTCTTCTTTCAACTTTTTGATTTCTTTTTCCTTTTCTCTTAGTTCCATTCTTTTCTTAAACCAATTTTTAAACGTATAAACGATGCCAAAAAACACACCCATAAGAAAGGTTAAGATGAGAAAAAGATACAGTTTTAAGGAAAAGGAAAGGGTAGTGAAGTAAAAGTCTAAGTTTAATTGCGCTGTTTGATTTAGAATTTCCAGGTTTTGTACCACAAAAATGAGCACTATGCCAAAAAAAGCAGCCCAAAAGATCGCTTTAAACCATCTCATTTATTCCTCCTCTTTTAACTTATCAAAATAGGGTTTGAGACGTTTATAAGTTGCCTTCAGGTGTTCAGGAATGACTCTCACTTCTCCTAGAACAGTCATAAAACTTGTGTCTCCATTCCAGCGGGGGACAATGTGGAAATGTAAGTGTTGTTCTACCCCTGCCCCAGCCACTTTACCAATATTAAGCCCCACATTAAATCCATCTGGATTCATTTCCTGTTTGACAAATTTTAGTGATGCTCGTATCTTAAGCATTAAATCAGTAAGTTCTTCTGGAGTCAGAGCATCCAAAGAAGATACGTGTCTTAAAGGGGAAACAAGTAGGTGGCCATTATTGTAAGGAAATTTGTTCATCATTACCATAGTAAGCCGACCCTTAAAAAGGATAAGATTATCTTCGTCTGTGCCTTTTCTAGTGTGAGGGCAAAAGATACAACCTGGTTCTTTCTCACCAAGGATGTATTCCATACGCCATGGTGCCCACAGGATGTCCATATTTCCTCCTTTTCATATTGTTATTAATTCCACTTGACCCCAAACAGCCAGGTGTTTGCCCAAAATGATAATCAACCCTTTTATATCTTCTAATTCTCGACCAAATTCTATGGCTCTTGAAATATCTTCTTTTCTCTTGACCAAATTTCCAATAGCTGTAGCCGCAGCATCAGCTAAAGCTGCATCTCTAGTAATAACGGTTACAGCATCTGCCTGGCCCTGGCTGTAAGAATGACCTACTTTACCCGAAGAAGTGCAAACAGCTAGGGGGGAAGAATGGGGAGAGAGCTTGATGCCTATGTGTCCACTTAAGGGTGAATTGGCAGCAAAGATACCCACATTTACGCTGGAATTGATTTTAAGATAAATATCTCCTCCGTTTTCCACAATTACCTCATTAGAGTAACGCAACAACTCTTCTCCTACCGCTTGCGCCAGCGCTCCGGCAACAGCCGCCATTGGCCCTACACCAATCTTTTGGGCCACCTGTAACATTTGTCTCACTATTTTAGGGGCAAATGGGTCATAAGGCAAGGGGGCAAGACTATTTTTAAACTCTGGATGAAACTCTATATACTTTTCTAATTGGGCCCTGTATTTGAAAGTTGCTTCT